>CAJFNH010000022.1 GCA_904394195.1 Candidatus Gallimonas caecicola | reverse complement strand
CTTGGGACGGTCGCGACGAGGAAGGGCGCGGCGGCCGCGGCAGAGACAGAGAAGATGACGGCGAAAGACGTCCCCGTCAGAGAAATAAGGGCAGCCGCCGTACCGCAAGCGACTATGCAGACGAGGCCGAATACAGAGAATGGAGCGAGGGCGGCTACAGCGGCGCGTCCATCGCCGATCTTCTCGGGAACGACGAAAACAAGTAAATCTTTGAAAAGAGAAAAAATCCGCTTAATTGCGGATTTTTTCGTTTATATATAACATGAGCATTTTCAAGAGCATTATCAAGGAGCAAACATAATGGAAAAACAAGGAAACATTCGCATTGCGAGCGAAAACATGATGCCGATCATCAAGAAGTGGCTGTATTCGGAAAAGGATATCTTCTTGCGTGAGATCGTGGCCAATGCTCAAGATGCGATCACAAAGCATAAAAAACTTGCCGATCTCGGCGAAACGGCGGCAGAGGAAAACTACCGGGTCACCGTTACGACAGACGCCAAAGCGGGGACGCTCACCGTCGAGGACAACGGCATCGGTATGACGGAAGAAGAGGTGGAAAAGTATATTACCCAGATCGCTTTTTCCGGAGCGGCAGATTTTGTTGACAAGTATGAAAAAGCGGGCGGCGACGGGATCATCGGTCATTTCGGACTGGGATTTTACTCTGCATATATGGTCTCTGAAAATATCGAGATCTTCACCTGTTCCTATCGTGAAGGCGCAACGGGTGTGCATTGGGCTTCCGACGGAAACTCCACCTATACGATCGGCGACTGCGATAAAACAACGCGCGGCACGAAGATCGTCATGCACATTGCGAAGGAGGAAAAGGAATTCCTCAAAGCGGACAAGATCCGCGAACTGCTGCGCAAGTACTGTTCCTTCATGCCCTATGAAATTTATCTCAATCCCACGGGCAAGGACGATAAGCCGGTCAACACTACCCATCCGCTCTATCTGAAACAGCCGAAGGAATGCACGGAGGAAGAATATAAGACCTTCTATCGCGAGACCTTTTCCGACTTTAACGAGCCGCTCTTCTGGATTCACCTCAACATGGAGTATCCCTTCCGGCTGAAGGGGATTCTGTATTTCCCCAAGGTGAAGAAACAGGTGGAACTGGAGCGCGGCAAAGTCAAGCTGTACTGCAATCAGGTGTACATTGCGGACAATATTAAGGAAGTCATTCCGGAATTTCTGATGCTGCTCAACGGCGTCATTGATTGTCCCGATATTCCGCTCAATGTTTCGCGTTCCTTCCTGCAGAATGATAAACAGGTGCAGAAGATCGCAAAACATATCACCAAGAAGGTTGCCGATAAGCTCATCGAGCTGTACAATCACGACCGTGCGCGCTATGAGACATGCTGGCCCGACCTTGCGAACTTCATCAAGTTCGGCTGCCTCAAGGATGAGGATTTCTATAAAAAGGTCGAAGGCATCATTATCTATAAAAATCTTGCCGGAGAATACCGCCCCGTCAGTTCCTTCTACGGGGAGGAAGTGTCCGAAGAGGACGCCAAGAACGGAAAAGAGCCGCAGGCGGTCTACTATGTGTCAGATGAAAACAAGCAGGCGCAGTATATCAAGATGTTCCGCGATGCGGGGCTGGACGCCATCTATTGCGATACTTATATCGATCCACACTTCTTGAGCTATCTGGAATACAAAAACCCGACGCGCGTGCGGTTTTTGCGCATCGACGCTGACGTTGCAGGAGCGCTCAAAGAGGACAGCGAAGAGGACGCGCAACTCAAGACACTGTTTGAAAAGACCCTCGAGGGGAAACGTGTGACGGTCAGAACGGAAAAACTCAAGGATGCGAATGTTCCTGCAGTGGTCAATGTATCCGAATTTGCCCGCAGGATGAGCGAGATGCACGCATTCTATGGGATGGGCGAATCGCCCGCGGATATCATTCTCGTCGTCAATGTGGCAAATGCAGCCGTAGACGCGCTGAAATCTGCGCCCGAAGACGCGCAGACAAAGGCGGCTATGCAGATCTATTATCTCGCGCTGATGAACTACCGTCCGCTTTCTCCGGAAGAGCTTTCCGACTTTGTTGCGACAAACACCTTCCTTCTGGAGAATTATTTGAAAAAATAAGCAGAATATTTTAAAATGGGTCTTGACAAGCTCTCCGCGCAGGTGTATAATAAATCTCGGCGTGGATAAGCATGACTCGTGACGCATCGGTGCGTACGTTTACACTACGCGCCGACAGGAGGTAATACAAGTGAACGGAACTGTTAAGTGGTTCAACGACGGAAAAGGGTATGGCTTTATTGCCAACGATGAGGGGGGAGACGATGTGTTCGTGCACTTCTCTGCCATCCAGACGGAGGGCTTCCGAACGTTGAAAGAGGGGCAGAAGGTCACGTTTGAGACGGAGCCCGATCCCAAGGACAGCGGAAAACTTCGTGCGATCAATGTTGTGCCCGTTTCCTGAAGCAAAGCAAAAAAGACGCGCCTGCAGGCGCGTCTTTTTTTGTCCGGATCAAATCTCAGCAGTTGCAACGGACGTTCCGAGTGTTGCGCTTCCTTCAGTCAGGAAGCGGCGGTATTCAGCTATAATGATTTCTTGTAGCATTTCGCGCGTTTCCTGGTTGAGCGGATGGGCGATATCTTTGTATTTCCCGTCCGCTGTTTTGCGGCTCGGCATAGCGATCGCATAGCCGTCTTCCCGTTCAAAGATCTTGATGTCATGCACCACGAAACATTCGTCGATGGTGACAGACACGACCGCTTTGAGTTTCCCTGCCGGCACATGGATCTCCCGTATGCGTACATCGTTGATTTTCATTTGCATTTCCCCCTGTATGACCTTCTTGCGTTCATTATATTAACACGAATTCACTTACTTTGCAAGGGGTTTTTCCAAATTTTATCAATTTTTTTTAATCATAGTACGAAAGAAACAATTTTTGTGCAATCAGCATACTATGCGGTATGTCTGAATTTGCAAAACTGGCAGAGGGCGGCATTTATTTTGTAGGGATCGGCGGCGTCAGCATGAGTGCGCTTGCCCGTCTGCTTTCGGACCGCGGAGTGAGCGTCCGCGGTTGCGATGCGCGAGAGAGTTGCTTTGTGCGCGAACTGCGTATGTGCGGGATCGGCGTAACGGTCGGAACGGAGGATACGATCAAAGAGAATGTCGTCGTCTATACCGAGGCGGTTGACATACATTCGGCAATGCTGGAGCGCTTCCGCGCCGAAGGGAAGACACTGCTCACACGGGCGCAGCTGCTCGGCATGATCGCCCGGGAATATCCGCGTGTTTTGTCCGTTGGCGGCTGTCACGGAAAAACTTCGGCGACCTCCATGCTGGCTCATATTTTTTTCGTGGCGGGAATGGCTGCGACCTGCCATATCGGGGGAGAAGATCTGGAGTTCGGCAATTACCGTTCGACGGGGAATGAGTACTTTCTGACGGAGGCATGTGAATTCCGGCGCAGTTTTCTTTCACTACGCAGCGACATAGCCGTGATCCTCAATACAGATCTCGATCATACGGACTGCTATCACAGCGCACAGGAGTTGCTGGATGCCTACCGCAGCTTTGCGGCCTCTGCGCGCTGCGTTGTGGTGAATGCGGACGACGAAAATGCCGTAAAGATCCCGCATACGCTTTCCTTTGGTCTGTATGCGGGAGATGTCCGCGCCACGCGGCTGCATGCGGAAGGGGAAAAGTACACGTTCACGATCTGCGACCGGGGGCTTCCCGTTGCCCGCGTCAGCCTGAACGTGCCCGGGAAAGTACAGGTGCAGGGCGCCCTTGCTGCCTACTGCGCGGCAAGATTGTCCGGCTTATCGGCACAGTCGATTGCCGCCGGCCTGCAGTCGTTTCGCGGAGTACGCCGCCGTTTTGAACGGATAGGTACGTTTGCAGGCGTGCCCGTCATCAGTGATTACGCGCATCATCCCGCAGAGATCGCCGCGGCATTGGAAACGGCGGAAGGGCTGTGCAAAGGAACGGTGCGCCTCGTCTTTCAGCCGCACACTTATACGCGTACGCGCGATCTCATGGCGGATTTCGTATCCGTTCTCAAGCGTGCGGAAAACCCCATCATCTATAAGACATATGCCGCGCGGGAGCGTTTTTTCTTTGAAGGGAGCGCGCCTGCATTGGTCAGCCGCATTCCGGAGGCGCAGTATGTGCAGACGCCGCCCGATTTAAGGCGGCGTCTTACGGATGAACTGGAAGAGGGGGATCTTGTCCTCGTGCTCGGGGCGGGGGATATCGACGATATCATCCGCGGCCTGCTGGACTGATCAGACTTCTACAGGTTTTTGTTTGCATTCGCACGAGTAAACATATTCCGCAAACTGCCTCGCGCGGCGGGGAGACCTCCCGCCCCGCTGAAGCGCCCATTGCTCTGCCAGGATATCGAGTTGTTCGGAGGGCGTCTTTATGCCGAGATCGTCGGCAATGGCGTGCACAATCGCCAGATATTCCCGCTTGTCGGTCGAGGCGAACAGCACGGTGATGCCGAAGCGATCGGAAAGGGAGAGCAGTTCCTCTTCACTGTCCCCCGCGTGTACGCTGTTCATGCGGGTGGCAAAACTCTCCTCAACGATATGCCTGCGGTTGCTGGTTGCCGCGATCATAACATTTCCTGCATGTCCTTCCATCGTGCCCTGCAGCGCTGCTTTGAGCGTTGAGACGCGGTCGTCGTCCTCCCGCAGAGAGAAATCGTCGATAAAGACGACGAACTTCATGGGTACGGCAGCCAGGCGGGAGCGCAATTCAGGAAGAGAGAGGATATTTTCCTTATCGATCTCTACGAGACGCAGCTTTCGGGGAGCATACAGATTGACCATCGCATGGACGGTGGAAGATTTTCCCGTACCGCGGTCGCCGTACAGGAGCATGTCCGAATAGGGAAGACCGCTCACAAAATTTTCAAAATTATCGCGCACTGCGGCTTTCTCTGCCTCATATCCCTTGAGATCGCCGAGAGACACGGCGGAAGGCGTCAGGATGGGGCGGAGTTCCCCCTGCGAAAAGCGGAACGCCACATGCGCCAGCCACTGTCCGCATCCGTTCTGTCTGTAATAAGTTTCCAGCCGCTGCGCGCTCTCTTCGTCCCAATTCCCCACGGGCAGCGGTGCTTCGCCGATGCGGAACGCGCTGTCCCGGCTCTGCGCGAGCGACTGCCCGATGATCTTCAGGTCGGCAAGAAATGCTCTGCGGACAAGCTCCGAGGGATTCTTCCCCTCGGCACAGGTGCGGGAGAAGGCATTTTCATCGTACAGGACGGCATTTGCAAGGCAGGCGGCAAAATTTTCTTCGGCGCCGCGCGCGTAGCAAAGGCGAAGGAACTGCGTTTTGTCTCCCTGTGCAAAGGCTGCGATAAGCGGATCATCCAGAATGCCGTGCAGCACGGTGAGCTCACCAAACATATTCATCGGTTTCCTCCGCAGATTATTTTGATTATTATATCACGATTATGCGAAAATGGCAACTGCAGAACGGATTTTGCCCAAAAAAGTCCGCCTCATTGCTTGACGGCGGCACAAAACGAGAGGTATAATATATGTGACATGAAATTTGGAGGACAAACGTATGGCACATAAGATCTACGATCCTGCAACGCAGGCTGCACGCATTTTTCATGAAGCGGACTGCGATTTGAAGAGACTCAAGAACAAGACCGTTGCCGTCATCGGTTTCGGCAGCCAGGGGCATGCGCACGCGCTCAACCTCAAGGACAGCGGGATCCGCGTCATCATCGGCCTCAATAAGGGGGGGAGAACGTGGCCCATCGCCGAGAAGGCGGGATTTGAGGTCTATCCTGTCCGTGAAGCGGCTGAAAAGGCGGATATCATCATGATGCTCACGCCTGATGAGAAGATGGCGGATATCTATAAAGAAAGCGTTGCCCCCGTTCTGACGGAGGGGAAATATCTTGCGTTCGCCCACGGCTTCAACATCCACTTCAAGCAGATCGTGCCGCCTGCGGACGTCAATGTGTTCATGATCGCGCCCAAAGGTCCCGGCCATACGGTGCGTAGCGAATATGTGGAGGGGCACGGCGTTCCCGACCTTGTCGCCGTCTATCAGGATCCTTCGGGAGATACAATGGACATTGCGCTTGCCTATGCGCTCGGCATCGGCGGCGCGCGGGCAGGCGTTCTGGAAACGACCTTCCAATGCGAGACGGAGACCGACCTTTTCGGCGAACAGGCAGTGTTGTGCGGCGGCGTGACGGCGCTGATGAAAGCGGGTTTCGAAGTGCTTGTTGAGGCGGGATATGATCCGCGCAACGCTTATTTCGAATGTATCCATGAAATGAAGCTCATCGTCGACCTCATTTACAACGGCGGCTTCAAAAAGATGCGCTATTCAATCTCCGATACGGCGGAGTTCGGCGATTATGAGACGGGTAAGCGGCTGATCACTGACGGGACCAAGGCAGAGATGCGGAAGGTGCTCTCCGAAATTCAGGACGGGACGTTTGCATCCAAGTGGATCACCGAAAATAAGAGCGGCGGAAGGGCGCATTTCAATGCCTGCCGCGAGAAAGAAGCTTCTCATATGTTGGAAAAAGTGGGCGAAGAGCTGCGCGAGCTGTATTCCTGGAACAAGGAAGACAAATACAGCGAAACAAAATAACATGTATATCCCTTCGGTTGATCCGAAGGGATTTTTTTGCCGCCGCGTGCTTCCAAATAAATTTTTTTTGCAAAAAAATGATAAAAAATGCAGATTGGGTATTGAAACCGGGCGCAAAATATAGTATAATAAGACCGATGCAGAGCGGATATCTTCCGTTCGCACGAAAATCGGGGGAACGAAAGTTTCAGAAGGAGACGATATGCTGAAGAAGCGTGAGAGCGATTCGAAGGGCAATATGACGGATTTCCCGCTCTATCTTTACCACCACGGCAAAAACGACCGTATCTATGAGTTGTTCGGCGCACACAAGGAGGTGCGTGACGGCGTGGAAGGGTATATCTTCCGCGTCTGGGCGCCGCATGCACGCAGTGTTTCCGTGGTAGGGGACTTCAACAACTGGGACGCAGAAAGCAATGTCATGGAGCGCATGGTGGACGGGGAGAGTTTTGAGCTCTTCATCCCCGGCCTCAAGCAGTACGATACCTATAAGTACTGTATTACGGCTGCGGACGGAAGACAGCTCATGAAGGCGGACCCGGTGGGCTTCCATACCGAGACGCCGCCTGCGACCGCCTCCAAACTCTATGACCTGGACGGCTACGAATGGCAGGACAAGGCCTACTTCGAGGCGATCGGCAAGCGCAACATCTTTGCCTCGCCCATGAACATCTATGAGGTCAACCTGCTCTCCTGGAAGCGGCATGCAGACGGCAACTTTTATTCCTATCTTGATCTTGCGCGCGAACTTGTTCCGTATGTCAAGGAGATGGGATATACGCACGTTGAGTTCATGCCCGTGACAGAATTTCCCTTTGAAGGCTCCTGGGGGTATCAGGTAACGGGTTACTATGCCGTGACCTCCCGCATGGGCACGCCCAAGGACTTCATGCACCTTGTAGACGAGTTTCACAGGGCGGGGATCGGCGTCATCCTCGACTGGGTGCCCGCACATTTCCCCAAGGACGCGCACGGGCTGTACGAGTTTGACGGACAGCCGCTCTATGAGAGCAGTCAGTGGGACAGAATGGAGCACAAGAGCTGGGGAACGCGCCGCTTTGACTACGGCAGAAATGAGGTGCTCTCCTTCCTCATCTCCGACGCCTGCTTTTTCCTCGATAAGTTCCATGTGGACGGGCTGCGTGTTGATGCCGTTGCCTCCATGCTCTATCTGGACTATGATAAGCGCCCGGGGGAGTGGGTGCCCAATATCTACGGCGAGAACAAAAATCTGGAAGCGATCGCCTTTTTGCGTAAACTCAACGAAGCGGTCTTCCTGCGCTATCCCTATGCGCTGATGATCGCCGAAGAATCGACGGCGTGGGGGCTGGTGACCAAACCGGGCTCTGTTGGCGGACTCGGCTTCAACTTCAAATGGAACATGGGTTGGATGAACGATATGCTCTCGTATATCTGTCTCAATCCCTATTTCCGCATGTATAATCACAGCAAGCTCACGTTCTCGATGATGTATGCGTTCTCCGAAAATTATGTGCTGCCCATTTCGCATGATGAAGTGGTACACGGAAAATGTTCGCTCATCAACAAGATGCCCGGAACATATGAGGAGAAATTTGCCGGAGTGCGTTCTTTCCTCGGGTATATGATGGCGCATCCGGGAAAGAAACTCAATTTCATGGGCTATGAGTTCGGGCAGTTCAAGGAATGGGATTACCACGAGGGTCTGGAATTTTTCCTGCGCGATACCTATGAGTTGCACGGAAAACTTTCGCTGATGGTCAGGGAACTCAATCAGTTCTATCTTACCAATGCGGCGTTCTACGAGATCGAAGATTCGTGGGACGGTTTTGAATGGCTCGCACCCGACGACGCAGATAAGAATATCGTTGCTTTTGTCCGCAGAGACAGGGCAGGAAATGAAATCATTGCAGTCATCTGTTTTTCGGGTGTGGATATGCCCGGCTATCGTTTGGGCGTAGCGCAGCGCGGAAAATACAGGCTTGTTTTCAATACCGATGACAAAAAGTACGGAGGGGACGGCAAGCTGACCAAACGGATCTTTAATGCCGTAAAAAAGCCCAGTCACGGAAAGCAGTTCTCCATCGCCATCGATATGCCGAAACTTACCTGTCTGTATCTTGTACGCGAGACGGAGGCGTCCGGGGCTTCCGAAAAACGCACAAAGACGACATCGACAAAGGCTTCTGCGGCAAAATCGCCGAAGAAATAAATCAATTCAAACTATTGATCAGGGGGTTCTTTATGCAGAGAAAGAAAGAATGCGTGGCAATGTTGCTTGCGGGCGGACAGGGCAGCCGTCTGTATGCGCTCACGAACAACATTGCGAAACCTGCAGTTGCGTTTGGCGGCAAGTATCGGATCATTGACTTTCCGCTTTCCAACTGCATCAATTCGGGTATCGACACGGTAGGCGTGCTTACGCAGTACGAGCCGCTCGAACTCAACGAATACATCGGAAACGGTCAGCCCTGGGATCTCGACCGTTCTTTCGGGGGCGTGCATATCCTTTCGCCCTATCAGGCAAAACGCAAGTCGTCCTGGTTTGAAGGGACGGCAAATGCCATCTATCAGAATATGGCGTTCATGAAGAAGTACAATCCCGACTATGTGCTCATCCTCTCGGGTGACCATATCTACAAAATGGATTATGAGGCCATGCTCAAGGCGCACAAGGCGACGGGGGCGGACTGTACGATCGCCGCGATCGAGGTGCCCATGAAGGAGGCGTCCCGCTTCGGCATCCTCAACACCAATGAGGACGGCTCCATCTATCAGTTTGAGGAAAAACCCAAACAGCCCAAGAGCAATCTTGCGTCCATGGGCATCTATATCTTCACGGCGAGCAAGCTCTTCAAATATCTCACCGAGGACGACGAAAATCCCAATTCCAGCAAAGATTTCGGCAAGGACGTGCTCCCTGCAATGCTGAATGCGGGAGAGAAGATGTATTCCTATCGTTTCAGCGGCTATTGGAAAGATGTCGGCACCATCTCTTCGCTCTGGGAAGCCAACATGGATCTCTTGGGCGAAGAGCCGGCCTTCGATGTGAACGATCCGGACTGGAAGATTCATTCGCGCAATCCGCTTGCGCCGCCCGAATATGTCGGCAACAAGGCGGTCGTCAGCAATTCTCTTATTTCGCTCGGCTGCGAGATCGAGGGGACCGTCGTTCATTCCGTTCTTTCGAGCAACGTTGTCGTCGAGGAAGGCGCGGAAGTCGTTGACAGCGTGCTCATGGCGGGGACCGTCGTAAAGAAGGGCGCAAAAGTCATCTACTCCATCGTGGACGAAAATACCGTCATCGAAGGCGATGCCGTTGTGGGTGAGGACAGAGAACAGGGCGCGGGGATCGCCGTGCTCGGCAGAAACATCACGATCGGCGCAGGCGCTAAAGTCGCAGGCGGACAGATACTCGATAAGGACTACAAGGGGGAGTAAAGCATATGGCTACCGTAGGCGTAATTTTTTCCAATATTCATGATGAAAATATTCCGGAGCTCTCCCGTCACCGGACGATGGCGTCCGTTCCTTTCGGCGGAAGATATCGTCTCATCGACTTCACGCTCTCCAACATGGTGAATGCAGGGATCACAACGGTGGGCGTTGTCACAAAGTACAATTATCAGTCCCTGCTCGATCATTTAGGCAGCGGCAAAGACTGGGATCTTGCGCGCAAAGACGGCGGCATCATCCTGCTGCCCCCCTATTCCGATGAAACGGATGCACCTTACAGCAACCGTCTCGAAGCGCTCAAGGGAATCACGGGCTTCCTCAATCACAGGAACGAGGATTATGTCGTCATCTCCGACTGCGACGGCATCGCGCATATCGATCTTGCGGAAGTCATTGCTTATCACGAAGAAAAGGGCGCCGATATCACGATGGTGTACCACGAGGAAGAGGGTCCTGTCGAATCGGGTTACTTTATGACGCTCTCACCCGATGAGAACGGAAGGCTCACGGGGCTGAAGATCAATCCGCGCCTCAAGGCAAAATCCAGGAACAATGTGTATATCAACATCATGGTGCTCAACCGTGAGTTCCTCATCAATATCATTCAGGATGCCGTCACGCGCGGACTTTCCAGCTTCGGAAGAGATATTTTGAGCAAGAACGTTGATACCCTGAAGATCTACGGATACAACTTCAAAGGGTACTATGCGGGTGTCGATTCCTTGCAGAAATATTACCAGCACAGCATGGAACTCCTTCGTAAGGACGTACGCGACGAACTGTTCGGCGCGCGCGATATCTATACGAAAGTGCGCGATTCCGCCCCGAGCAAATATGCAGACGACGCCTGCGTGAAAAATTCGCTTATCTCCGATGGCTGTGAGATCGAAGGCACGGTGGAAAATTGCATCCTTTTCCGCGGCGTAAAGATCGGAAAGGGGAGCGTCGTCAGAAATTCCATCATCATGCAGGACAGCGTGATCGGATCGGGAGTGCAGCTTGATTGCGTCATTACCGATAAAAACGTTGTCATTCGCGACAGACGCCGCCTTGCGGGGTGTGAGGAACTGCCTTACTTCATTGCAAAGGGCAGAATGCTGTAAATTTATCCATAACGCTCTAAAAACCAGAAAAAAGGGGAATGATAAGGAGGTCCTATATGGCAGCAACCAAGAGCACGTCAAGGAAGAACACGGCAAAAAAGGCTACGGCTCCCATCCGGGAAACAGTAGAAGAAGTCGTCAGTACCGCACCCGTTGAAACGGTGGAGGCGCAAGAGCCTGTACCTGCTCCCGCGCCTGAGCCGGAAGTTTGGGTGGAACCCAAAAAGAAGATCCTGTTTGTGGCCTCTGAAGCGGCGCCTTTCATTGCGACGGGCGGACTTGCCGAGGTCATCGGCTCTCTCTCCAAGGCGATCGCAAAGGACGAGAATTATGATGTGCGCGTCATCATCCCGCTCTATCAGGATATCAAAAAGGAATATCGGAAGGATTTTAGGTTTATCGGAAATATCTTTGTTCCGCTTTCATGGCGCAATCAATACTGCGGGATTTTCGAGTACGAAAAGGACAATGTCAGATTCTACTTTGTAGACAACGAGTACTACTTCAAGCGTCCCGGCTGTTATGGCTACTATGACGACGGCGAGCGTTTCGCATTCTTCTGCCGCGGCGTCATGGAGATCTTGTCCTTCCTCAATTTTTATCCGGATATTCTGCATTGCCACGATTGGCAGGCGGCTTTGGCGGCGCTGTATCTCAAGACCATCTACTGTTTCCGTCCGGAGTATCAGTATATCCGCTCTGTGTTCACCATCCATAATATTGAGTACCAGGGCAAATATTCCCTCGATATCCTGGAAGATCTGTTCGGCATTTCCAATCGCTACCGCTACCTTGTCGAATACGACCGCTGTATCAACCTGATGAAGGGCGCGATCGAGTGCAGCGAGCGTTTTTCGACGGTCAGTCCGACGTATGCGGGAGAGATCAAGGATCCTTATTATGCGCATGGGCTCGATCCCATCATCCGCAGAAACGAATTCAAGCTTTGCGGGATTCTGAACGGGATCGATATCGATTATTACAATCCCAAGACAGACAGAGCTTTGTTTGCCAACTATGACGCGGAGGATATGTCCAACAAGGCGGTCTGCAAGGAAGAACTGCAGCGCATGCTCAATCTTCCCGTCAAGCCGGATACGCCCATCATTGCCATGATCACCCGCCTTGTGGCGCACAAGGGGCTCGATCTTGTGCGCGAGGTCATCGAACAGGTATTGCGTCAGGACGTGCAGTTCGTATTGCTCGGAACAGGGGATTCCACCTATGAAAATTACTTCAGTGACCTGGCGCGCAGATATCAGGGCAAGGTGGTATCCATCATCTCCTTCAACTCCGATCTCTCGCGCAAGATCTACTCGGGTGCCGATCTGTTCCTGATGCCTTCCAAGAGCGAGCCCTGCGGTCTCTCGCAGATGATCGCTTCGCGCTACGGCACGGTGGCGATCGTGCGCGAAACGGGCGGGCTTCGCGACAGCATTCGGCCGTACGGTGCGGGAGGGAACGGATTTACCTTCCATGACTACAACGCATACGATATGCTCTACGTCATTAACGAGTCGCTCGGGGTGTATCGCAATAAAGAGGAGTGGAATGCCCTGCGCAAGAAAGCGATGGAGACAGATTTCTCCTGGGCCACTTCAGCGAAGTACTACGAAGGTCTGTACCTTAGCATGCTCAAGTAATCAATGGTCCCATATGGGCCAAAATGAAAGAAGGGAGGAGGGGCAAGCTGCAACTTCTTGCCTCTCCTTATTTATGTCCTCTTGCAAACAAAGAGGAGATTCCATACAGCGATAATTTTATGCAGGAGATACACATTGAATGAACAAGCTGACCGAACAGGAGGCGCAGCGCCTCATTACGGGAAAACTTTCGCGTTACTTCGGCGTGATTCCGCAGGAGGCAACGCGCGATCAGATCTACAGGGCAGTCGTCATGAGTGTCAGGGATATCATGGCGGAAAAACATCAGAAATTTCACCTGCGCACAAAGAATGCCAAGGCAAAGCGCGTTTATTATCTGTGCATGGAATTTCTGATGGGGCGTTCCCTCAAAAACAGCGTATATAATCTGGGCATCTACGACGAACTTGCCGGCGCGCTCAAAAGTTTTGGGGTGTCACTGGAAGATCTGTATGAGGAGGAGCCCGATGCAGGGCTCGGGAACGGCGGGCTCGGACGGCTTGCCGCCTGCTTCCTTGACGGTCTTGCAACGCAGAATTATCCGGCGATGGGTTTTTCCATCTGCTATCAGTATGGTCTTTTCAAACAGAAGATCGTAGACGGCTGGCAGATCGAGCTGCCCGATATCTGGCTGCCGGGAGGGGAATCCTGGCTTATTCAGCGTGCCGACAAGCGCTTTATCGTGCGCTTTGACGGTACGCTCGAAGAAAAATGGACGGATCACGGCATGGAGACTATCTACCATAACGCACGCGAAGTAGAAGCGGTGGCGTATGATATGATGGTATCGGGCAAAGATTCCGATTCGGTTAGTACGCTGCGTCTCTGGCGTGCGCGTTCCGTGCAGAAATTTGATATGCAGCTTTTCTCGCAGGGCAACTATGCGGAGGTCATGCGCGAGGACACAGAAGCACAGCTCATCTCCAAAGTGCTCTATCC
>CAJFNH010000021.1 GCA_904394195.1 Candidatus Gallimonas caecicola | reverse complement strand
GTAAAAGTGGGCGATAAAGTGCTCTGCTCCAAGTATGCGGGCACCGACTTCAAAGTGGACGGCAAGGAATTTACCATCATCAAACAGAGCGACATCCTTGCCATCGTCGAGTAACCGCAGGCGAACGGTCATCGGCATAACATTCCGGAAAGAAAATCATAAAAATCATTCAAAACAGGAGTTTTATTATTATGGCAAAGCAAATCAAATACGGCGACGACGCAAGAAAAGCGCTGGAAGCGGGCGTAAATACGCTTGCGGATACGGTCAAGATCACCCTCGGCCCCAAGGGCAGGAACGTGGTGCTGGACAAAAAGTACGGCGCCCCCCTCATCACCAATGACGGCGTGACCATCGCAAAAGAGATCGAGCTTCCCGACCCCTTTGAGAATATGGGCGCACAGCTGGTGAAAGAAGTTTCCACCAAGACCAACGATGTTGCGGGCGACGGCACGACGACGGCAGTTCTGCTGGCGCAGGCGATCATCCGCGAAGGCCTGAAAAACCTTGCGGCGGGCGCCAATCCCATCATCCTGCGCAAGGGTATCGAAAAGGCTGTGGAAGCCGCCGTCGAACAGCTTCGCTCCATCTCCAAGAAGGTGGACGGCAGAAAGGCGATCTCGCAGGTCGCAGCCATCTCCGCGGGCGACGAGACGGTCGGCGAGCTCATTGCAAAAGCCATGGAGATCGTCGGCAAAGACGGCGTGATCACCGTGGAAGAAGGCAAGTCCATGACGACGGAGCTGACTACCGTGGAGGGCATGCAGTTTGACAGAGGCTACACCTCCGCCTACATGGTCACAAATACCGACAAGATGGAGGCCGTGCTTGATTCCCCCTACATTCTCATCACGGACAAGAAGATCTCCAATCTGCAGGAGATCCTGCCCATCGTCGAGCCCCTCGCACAGCAGGGTGCAAGACTGCTCATCATTGCAGAGGACGTGGAGGGCGACGCTCTCGCCGCACTCATTGTCAACAAGCTCAAGGGCGTGTTCAACTGCGTTGCCGTCAAGGCGCCCGGATTCGGCGACAGAAGAAAGGCGATGCTCGAAGATATCGCAGTCCTTACGGGCGGTACAGTCGTCTCCTCCGATCTCGGGTATGAGTTCAAGGATGTGACGCCGGATATGCTGGGAAGAGCCAACCAGGTCAAGGTGGATAAGGACAACACCACCATCATCGACGGCGCCGGCGACAAAGAAGCCATCAAGGCGCGCGTTGCCTCCATCAAAGCGCAGATCGAGGTCACGACTTCCGACTACGATAAGGAAAAGCTGCAGGAGCGTCTTGCAAAGCTGGCGGGCGGCGTTGCCGTCATCAACGTCGGCGCGGCGACGGAAGTCGAGATGAAGGAAAAGAAGTTGCGCATCGAGGACGCGCTTGCGGCAACGCGCGCGGCAGTCGAGGAAGGCTACGTTCCCGGCGGCGGCAGCGCTCTCCTCTCCTGCGTTCCCGTTCTCAAGAAGCTTGTCTCTACCCTTTCCGGCGATGAGAAGACGGGCGCCGCGATCATCCTGAAGGCATGTGAGGAGCCCGTACGTCAGATCGCAGCCAACGCGGGCGTGGACGGCTCGGTGGTCGTCGATAAGATCCTGGCAAAGAAGTCTGTAAGTTACGGTTTCGACGCACTCAAGAACGTCTATGCAGACATGGTGGAGAGCGGCATCATCGACCCCACGAAGGTCACCCGCTCCGTACTGCAGAACGCGGCCTCCGTTGCTTCCACTCTGTTGACGACGGAATCCATCGTGACGGACATCCCTACCCCTCCCGCGCCTGCGGCTCCCGCCGGCGGCGATATGGGCGGCATGTATTGATCAAGCATTAAAAAACCTGCCCCGCGGCAGGTTTTTTATTTGGACAACATAAAATAGCACCGCCGATCGGGCGGTGCTATTCTTTTCCATACAGTTATTTTTTGCCGAGCATGCGGCGGATGAACAACGGAAGTTTGTTCTCACGGTCATCATCCGGCGTTTCAGGCTCAGGATCGGGTTCACGGACAGGCGCTGCAGCCGCTGCGGGCGCAACGGGTGCGGGCTGTCCGGGATAAGCCGGCTGCGAAGGATAGGCAGGCTGCGAGGGCTGTGCGTAATATCCGCCCGCAGGCTGAGACTGTCCGTAATAGGGCTGCTGCACGGGTTGAGGCGCCGCCGAATAGGGATTGGGCGCGCTCGGATAGGGAGCAGACGACGCAGCGCCGTAATCGGCGGAAGGCTGCTCGGCAGCAGGAGCGGAAGGAATGCTTCCCGCAGAATAGGACGCCGCCTGACGCGCGGCATTCTGTGCCGCTTCCTCACCCGAAGGGAAGCCCGTGGCAATGACGGTGACCTCCACTTCATCCTGAATATTGGGATCGACGCATGCACCGAAGATAATATTCGCAGAATAGTCGACAACGCCGTGGATGAGCCCTGCGGCCTTTGTCGCCTCATCAAGCGTCAGATCGGGTCCGCCGACGATGTTGAGGATGACGCCCGTCGCCCCCTCAATGGTCGTTTCAAGCAACGGTGAATTGACGGCAAGCCGTACCGCATCGATGATGCGGTTTTCCCCCTTTGCAACGCCTACGCCCATATGCGCAAGGCCCTTATCCTTGAGCGTCGTTCTCACGTCTGCAAAGTCAAGGTTGATGAGCGCGGGCGTAATGATGAGATCGGCAATGCCGCGGATCCCCTGTTTAAGCACCTCGTCCGCCACGCGCAATGCGTCTGTCATGGTCGCATTCTTGGGCACGACCTCCCGGATCTTTTCGTTGGGAATGATGACGATGGTATCGACATATTTTTTCAGATTGTCGATACCCTTTGAGGCATTGTCCATCCTGCGCTTGCCTTCAAACTCGAAAGGCTTGGTGACGACTGCGACCGTCAAGATCTTTTTGTCCTTTGCGATCTTTCCGCCCATTCCGGCGGTGATGAACAGCAGGTCTGTTCCCTCGATCGCGCTTGCAAGCTCCTCCTTGCTCTCCTCGGCGGCTTCCCTGCCGATCTCCGGCTCTGCACCCGCCCCAAGCCCCTTGGTGCGCTGCGCGCCGATCTGGATCCTCTTCTGCGCCTTGTTGCATGCAAGAATCTGCGCGTCCGTATTGACGGCAATATATTCGGCGCTCGTGATGCCCGCTTCGATCATGCGGTTGACGGCATTGTTTCCCGCGCCGCCCACACCGACCACGGTGATCTTCGCCTTGCCGTTGGCAACAAAATCGGTCGTTGCAGGCGCCGATGTGCGCTGCGTGCCGTCCTCTCTCCCCACAAAGGGAACATTGTCGTTGAACATTTTAACCTCCGAATATGTTTAAGAGTTTATTGAAAAATCCACCCTTGCGATGATCTTCATATGCAAGATCGGTGAGCGCAATGCGGGAACTCATTGCCGGCTTGTTATAGTAAGGCAGGTCGGGCGCAAGCATTTCACACACGCGGCTCACACGCTTGGAAACATGTTCGAGCGCACCGCGGATATCGGCAAGCCCCTCCCCCGTCACATAGAGCGGTTTGAAGTCAAGCTCTCTGCCCGAACACTCGTCCAGAAATCCGCCGATGGCTTCACAGATGCCGTCAAGCCCCTCTTTCACCGCCTCAACAAGTTCATCTGTATCCACCTCATACGCAGCGCCCTGTACGATGACCTCCGTCTTTCCGGCATTGCTGCGCGTGTACAGATTGGCCTTGGCGAGCAATGCAGACGCCACTTCGTAGGACAGAGAAAAGCGTTGCATGAGCACCGCAGCGATCTGCCCCTTCCCGACAAAATAGGTGCGCTGGGCAAGCACGCCGTTCCCCAGCAGAACACAGAGCGAAGTAGACATGAAACCGACGTCGAGGAACAACGCATATTCATCGCGCGTTTCCGACGGGATAAGATAGGTCGCCATCGCATATTCCGCAGGCAGAAAATGCAGGGCGATCTTCATGCCGGAAAAGATGCGCTCCATCGTCTCCGCAAAATAATCGCTGCAATAAAAGTAGGAGAGCACGCCCGATAAAGATGCGGAGGAAAGCCCCACGGGGTCGACCACGCGCCGGTCATCCGATGTCACATAGATCATACTGGTGGCACGGATACAGCGATACCCCTCCACGGGCTCGCGCCCGCTCTCAAAGAGCACCGAAAGATCGCGCTGACCGATGACGCGCCGTTTGGAAAACCCGATATTCTGCTCGCGCGGGATCACGCGCGTAAAGGCGCCCGGAACGCCGACATAGAGCGTACGGATCCGCTCACCGCAGATGCGCTCGACGGCGGTAACCGCACGGAAGATCGCATCGGTCAGTTTGTCCGTATCAAAAAAGGCGCTCTCATCGTAACCGTCGTACGGCTCCGTCTTGCTCGCCTTGAACACAAAGGTGTTGTTTACACCCCGCTCTCCGACGACGACGGTGACCTCCGAGGAACGAACATCCAGCACCGCTACGCTTCTGCGGCTCATAGGCAATCCCCTTGTAAGTATCGTTCGGCTCTTCGCTTTTTACTATTATAACAGCAAGGCAAAATATTGTCAAGAAATCGCGTCCTTTTTTCGCTAAAATGCACAAAAAAAGGCGCACGTCGCGTGCGCCCGGCGCCGCCGGAAATCCCGGCGAAAATTACTGCTGCGACGTCCCGCTGCGGAAGTACTCTGCCGTTGCCTGCGTGACGCCGGTATTGATGGAGCCGCACACACGGTCGCTCGCATCCAGTCCGAGATAGCACTCGATCGCCGCCCTGGCTTTATCGGCGGCAGCAACGGACGGATTGGCTATGACGATCGCGACCCCCTCTCTTGTGGCAATGCGGAATCGGTCAAATTGCCCGGTCGCGGTACTGCCGCTCACCTCAAGCGTTACCGTAAGAAAGTTGGCGCGGGGCTCGCCCAGGAGCTCAGAACAAACCGAATACATTTCAAGAAGTTCCGCGGCATAGCTGCCCGCGATGGCGCCGTCTTCATAAGCAAAAGCAAAATCGCCCGAAAGCGCGACATAGCCGTCCGGACTGTCCGTCGTGCCGATGCGAACCCCCTCGTCGTCCAGAATATCCCAGCCATCTGCAGAAGCGAGCGCAAACGCCGCGCGGCGCTCCTCGAGTTCCACGATGACGGATGCGGGATATTCCTTGCGGACGGAAACAACGCAAAAACGCGGATCGGAAGCCGCCGTTGCGCGTACGTCCTCAAGATCGAGAAAGGTCGTGCTCGTGCCAAGATATCCGTTGAGCGCCTCTTTGACCTCCTGTGCCGCCCGTTCGCCCTCATCGGTATAGGTGCGGAAGTGTGCGTTCACATAGGTTACGGTAAAAACGGCATTCAGCCCCGCCGCAATGACGGCGGCGAGGAGCAGGAATGCAACGACGGTTGTAAGGATCGCTCTTTTCTTCATTGGTATCTCCGAAAGGCATCAGATATGTACGCGGCGAATGGAAGCCCCGAGTTTTTTGAGTTTTGTGCGGAAATCGGCATAGCCCCTGTCGATGTGCGACAAATCGAGCACCTCGGACACCCCTTCGGCGCCCAACGCGGCGATCACGAGCGCCGCTCCTCCGCGCAGATCGCCCGCCGTAACGCTGGCGCCGTGGAGCTTCCCCACGCCGCGCACAAAGGCGGTGCGCCCCTTTACCTCAATGTCCGCCCCCATCTTCTGCAGTTCCGGAACGTATTTGAAACGCGTTTCGAACAGATTTTCCACGATGAGCGCACAGCCCGTACAGGATGCGTTGAGCGCTGTTGCCTGCGCCTGCAGATCGGTGGGAAACCCCGGAAAGGGCATTGTCTCGATGCGGCGGTTGCACTTGAGCTTTCCGCGGCTCTCTATGTTTATTTTATCATTTTTTGCATGGATTTTGCAACCGTTTTCACGCAATTTATGTAACAGCAGGCGAATATTCTCGGGGGCGACGCCCGTGACCTCGACTTCCCCGCCGCAGGCAGCGGCCGCGAACAGGAAGGTCCCCGCTTCGATGCGGTCCTTCATGGGACGGTACGACACGCCGCGCAGCTCTTTCACGCCCTCTATTTCAATGACATCCGTACCCGCACCGGCGACCTTGCCACCCATCGCGTTGAGGAAGTTCTGCAGATCGACGATCTCCGGCTCCTTCGCCGCACCCGTCAGCACCGTTCTGCCCTCCGCCTTAACGGCGGCCAGCAGGATGTTCTCCGTGGCGCCGACGCTCGGAAAATCAAGCAGGATCTCCGCGCCCTTGAGTTTTGCGCACTCACAGAAAATAAAGCCGTCGCGTTCGGAGATGGTCACCCCCAGCCGTTTGAGCGCCGTCAGGTGCAGATCGATGGGCCGGAGCCCGATATCGCAGCCGCCCGGATAGGCGATGAGCGCGCGCCCGAAGCGGGACAGGAGAGAGCCGAGCATGAACACAGAAGAGCGCAATTCCCTGGTGAGCGAGGACGGGATCTCATGGCAGTACGCATCCGCGCTGTCGATGGTGACGCACCCGCCCGAAAACTTCACATCCGCGCCCAGTTCACGCAGGATCTGCGCCATACAGGCGACGTCGGAGATATTGGGCGCCTCGCGGATGGTAACGCGCTTTTCCGTCAGAATGGACGCCGCAAGCAGCGGCAGTACCGAATTTTTCGCCGACTGCATCGCCACGCTTCCGAAAAGACGCCTCCCCCCGTCGATAACGTATTTATCCATAAGTTTTTTCTCCTAATCGGCGGACAAAAACGTCCGCTCTCATACAGTTCATTGTATGAGTTTTTTGCTTTGCGTGTGTCTGGACACTCCATATACGATGCCCATGCCCGCCATCGTCACAATGAGGGAGGTGTTCCCCGCCGATACAAGCGGGAGCGGAAGCCCGGTGGGCGGGATACATCCGCTCACGACGAGCGCGTTGAGCGCACTCTGTACGGCAAAGGCAAGCGTGATCCCCCCTGCAAGCAAAAATCCGTAAAAATTTCCGCATCGTGCAGCGATACGGAAACCACGCCAGACGATAAAGCCTATGAGAAGAAAGAGCGCAAGCACGCCGAAAAAGCCCGTCTCTTCAGCAATGACGGAGAGGATGAAATCGCTCTCGGCAAACGGAAGAAAGCGGTATTTCTGGCGGGAGTTGAACAGTCCCACGCCGAACAGATTGCCGTTTGCCAGCCCGTAGAGAGACTGAATGAGCTGATAGCCCTCTTCCTTGGGCGACGCCCATGGATCCATGAACGCGGAGAGCCGCTGCAGGCGGTACGGCTCCATCAGGATGAGTGCGGGCACGGCGAGCAACACGGGGATACAGATGACTGCGAGTGCCTTTTTGGAGATACCGGCAAGAAAGAGCATACCGATCATCACGGCGCCGACGCACATGGTCACGGACATATTCGGCTCGAGCATGATGAGCACACAGACGCAAAGCCCCGCTCCCAACACGGGAAGGCACCCCCGGAGCGTGCGCATGCGGGCGGGATCCTTTGCAAAGAATCCCGCCGCAAACATCACAAACCCGAGCTTTGCGATCTCGGACGGCTGAACGGTAAAGGAGCCGATCCCGATCCACCGCGTCGCGCCGTAGTTGCTCTTTCCGAGCCCGGGTACAAAGACCAGGGCAAGCAGAACAAGCGAGAGAAGCAGCGCGGGAAGCCCGAAGCGGCGCAGCTTTTCATAGTGCAGAAAGCTCACGCCGACCATAGCCGCCGCCCCGATCAGAAAACCGACGAGATGCTTGCGAAAAAAGAACATTTCATCGCCGTACTGCACTTCGGCGTTATAACTGCTTGCCGAATACACGCATACGACGCCGTAAGCGGCAAGCGCAAGCACCGCCGCCAGGAAGAGAAGATCCCCCTTCCCCGCATCGCTATGCTTCGCTCTCTTCACGCGCATCCTCCGCCGCCGCGGGACGGATGAGCGCCATGCGCTCCGCCCGCAGTTCTTCCATGATCTGCGCAAACCGTTCGCCGCGCTCCTCATAGCTTTTAAAGCTGTCAAAACTTGCCGAAGCGGGACTTAAAAGCACATTCTGTCCCTTCTGTGCCGTGAGAAAGGCGACCCGGACCGCAAGATCGAAGGGACGGCAGAGCGTGATCTTGAAAAATTTTTCACGGATCGCCGCATCGAACAGGCGAAAGGCATTTTCTCCATAGAGTACGGCATGCACGACGCCGGAACGCTTGATCGCAGAAAAGAGCAGCTCATAGGAATACCCTTTGTCCTTGCCGCCCAGCAAGATCACGCTTTCCCCCTTTACGCCCTCCACCGCCTTGATCGCCGCATCCGGATTGGTCGCCTTGCTATCGTCCAGAAAGGAGATCCCTTCCACCTCGCCGATGCGCTGCAGGCGGTGCGGGATCCCGCGGAAGGTCTTGAGCGCCGCCGCAACGGACGCGCTGTTGATCCCCATCAGGCAACACGCACTCACGGCGGCAAGGGCGTTCGCCTCATTGTGTCTACCCTCAAGGGGCAATTCGCCCAAAGCAAGAACGCGTTCATCCCGCCACCAGATGGCTCCGTCGCGCAGATATGCACCGTCCGTCGGGCGCTCAAGGGAAAAGCCGACCACCTTCGCACGCGTCTTTTCCCCGAAGCCGTACACTGTGGCGTCGTCGGCATTGAGCACGGCAAACTCGCTCTCCGCACAGTTCTTCAGGATGCGCGATTTGAGATAGATGTAATTTTCCATCGTATAGTGACGGTTGAGATGATCTTCGGTTATGTTGAGGACGACGGCGATATGCGGGCGCAGGGAAGTGAGCGTTTCCAGCTGGAAGGAGGAGATCTCCGCAACGGCGATCCCGTCCTCACCCAGTTCCTCAAGGCATGCCGTGATCGGCTTGCCGATATTTCCGCATTCAACGGCGTTCTTCCCCGCCTCGCGCAGGATATGCGCGATCATCGAGACAGTGGTCGTCTTTCCGTTGGTGCCCGTTACGGCGATCACGGGACAGCGCAGAGCGCGCGCGCCCAGCTCCGCCTCCCCCACGATCGCCTTTCCCGCCTTGCGGAAGGAGACGGGAAGCGGATGATCGATCGGGATCCCCGGACTGAGCACGAGCACATCGCATGCGAGCGCACGCGCAGAAGCGTCCTCACCGGTAAGCGCGTGGCAGCCGAGCGCGACCAGGCTCTCCCGCGCCGCGCGCACGTTTTCATCGTCCACGTCGTCGTAGAGATACACCGCTTTGGCATGGCAGCCGAGCAGATAGCGGGCGGCGGCGATCCCTGAACGGGACAGCCCCGCCACAAGAAAGGTCTGTGCGGGAAAATACATACGTCCTCCTTCTCCCCGTGTGGGGGTCAGGCAAACGGCAGAAAGAGCGTGAGTCCCATGAACGCAGTCGCCAGCGCATATACATAGGCGATCTTCGCTTCGCTGTAGCCCTTCTTCTGGAAATGATGGTGCAAAGGCGCCATCAGAAAGATCCGTCTGCCCGTTTTTTTGTAATATATGACCTGAAGGATGACGGATATGCTTGAAAGGACAAACATGATGCCCAGAATGGGAATGACGAGCGCGTTGCCGGAAAAGAGCGCCGCGGAAGCGGCAAACCCGCCCAGTGAGAGAGACCCGGTATCGCCCATAAACAGGGAAGCGCGGCTCGTATTGAACACGAGGTAAGCCGCAAGCGCGCCGACAAGGCACAGACAGAGCAAGGACAGGGCGCCGCTCTCCCCCTGCACGCCGAGCAGAAGGGCAAGCGCAAGAAAAAAGACGGCGCTCACTCCGCCTGCCAGCCCGTCAAGCCCGTCTGTAAGATTGACGCCGTTCACCGTGGCAACGAACACAAAGATGCCGAGCGGAAGCATCCACCAGCCGATATCGAACGCAAGCTGCGTATAGGGGATGCGCAGCGTGGTCATCCCCTCCATGCAGCAGTAGACGGACGCAATGACCGCGACGCCGAGCTGAAAAAAGACCTTCTGGTAAGCGCGCAATCCGAGATTGCTCCCCCGCCGTTTTTTGAGGAAATCATCCAAAAACCCGACGACAAGATAGCCGAGCCCTACGGCGAACGCCACCCAGAAGGGCTTGTCCGCGCCGCGCGCACAGACAACGGCGGCGATCACGGCGGCAGGCACAAAGGCGAGCCCGCCCATCGTGGGCGTGCCCTCCTTTTTTTTGTGTTCCTCAACATAGACCAGGATATGCTGCCCGCCCATGCGCTTCAGAAAAGGCATCTCCGCTGCGCACAGAAACAAAGACAGGGCAAACGAAAGCAATACGGCACAAAGACAGATCTGCATGTTACGACTTCCCGACAAGTTTTTCAATGACAGCTTTGTCATTGTAGTCGTATTTGATACCCATGATCTCCTGATAGGTCTCCCCGCCCTTGCCAGCGACAAGAAGGACATCCCCCTCCGCAAGCAGTCCGACTGCATAGGCAATGGCGCGCTCGCGCTCTTCCATGACGACATATTCCCGGGAACAGGCACGATGACCCGCTTCGATCGCGGCAATGATCGAACAGGGATCCTCATAGCGCGGATTGTCCGAAGTAATGACGGAGAGATCCGCACAGCGTGCCGCAACCGCCCCCATTTTTTCCCGTTTGTCCGCATCGCGGTTTCCCCCGCAGCCGAATACAACGATGAGCCGCCCCGCGCAGTGCTCGCGCAGGGCGCACAGCGATTTTTCCAGTCCGTCAGGCGTATGCGCAAAATCCACAAAGATATCCGCGCCGTGGTACTTTGCCGTCCACTCAAGCCTTCCGTCCACATGCGTTTTGCCAAGTCCGCGTGCGACTGCGTCCGCGTGCGCCCCCAGACGCTTTGCCGCGCATGCCGCCGCAAGCGCGTTGGACAGGTTGTGCCGCCCCGTCAGCGCAATGGTCGCCTCACACAGTTCATCGTGTACGTTCAGCACGGCTTTGCAGCCGCGCAGCGTATCGCTCTCCACCACGGCGAATGCGTCGGCGGGCGTCTCAAGTCCGTAAGTGATCGTCTCGGGAGCTTCCCCTTCCAGACTGCGGCCGAAGGCGTCGTCCGCATTGAGTACGGCGCAGGCGCACTTCTGCCGTGTAAAGAGCCGCTTTTTGGCTGCGGCATATGCCTGCATGCTGCCGAAAAAGTCCAGATGATCCTGTGAAAGATTGGTAAAGACGGCGACATCAAAAAAGATGGGCGCTTCCTTTTTCAATGCGAGCGCATGTGCGGAGACTTCCATGACGACTGCCTTCATGCCCGCCTCTGCCATTTCCTGCAGCAGAGGATACAGACAGACCGGATCGGGCGTCGTGAGCGAAGGAGGCACATGTACGTTCCCGTACACCGCGCCCAACGTTCCGATCACCCCCGCGGCAACGCCCGCCTCGTTCAGTATGTTTGCGATCATTGCCGCCGTCGTCGTCTTGCCGTTGGTGCCCGTTACGCCGACCATGCGCATGGCACGCTCCGGATGGCCGCAGAACGCCGCGCATGCGCGCGCCATGCCCTCCCTCGCATCTTCCACGATAAGCTGCGGGCATGAAACGGAAATTTCCCGCTCACACAGTACGGCAGCGGCGCCGCGCGCGACCGCCTCGGCAGCATAGTTGTGCGCATCCGTTTTTGTCCCCTGAAAACAAAAAAACAGATCGCCCTCCCCCGCTACGCGGCTGTCCGCGCACAGTCCACCGATGTCGGCATCGCCCGTAAGTTTTGTCCCCGCAAGTTCCATTGCAATTTCGGAAAGTTTCATTTATTCCTCCGCCGGGGGCAGATGCAGCGTTTCGATGATGCCCTCGAAAATTTCACGCGCGCACGGCGCAGCGACTGTACTTCCGTAATAGGAGCCCTGCGGCTCATCCACGATGACGAGCGCAAGATATCTGGGCGCATCGGCGGGAAAATACCCGACAAAGGAGGAGACGTATTTTCCCTGCGCGATATGCCCGTCTTCGTACTTCTGCGCCGTTCCCGTTTTGCCGGCGATGCGGTATCCTTCTATGTAAGCCTTTTTCCCGCTTCCGTCACGCACGACTCCTTCCAGCATGGAGGAGAGAATACGCGACGCCTCCTCACTCACCGTCCGCCCGACCAGCGACGGCTGCAAACGCCAGACGGTCGCCCCTTCCGCCGTCGAAATGCTTTCGACAAGGTGGGGCGCATAATAATAGCCGCCGTTGACCGCCGCGGCACTTGCGCATGCAAGCTGGAGCGGCGTAACGGCGATGGTCTGGCCGAAACCGATACGGGCAAAATCGCAGTCCCGCAGCGTGCTCTCCGGCAGCAGCATCCCGATCGCTTCGCCCGAAAAGTCCAGTCCCGTCGCCCGGCCGAAGCGGAACGCCGCAAGATAATCATAGAACGTCTCTTTTCCGAGCGCAAGCGCAATGTCCACGAAACAGGGGTTGCAGCTGTTGTTGAGCGCTTCGGCAAGCGTCTGATTGGAATGCTTTCCGTTGGCATGGTCGCTCCAGCAGCGGATGGTCGTACCGTCCACCGTGCGGGTACGCGAAGAGGAAAATACGCGGTTCATCGCGTAGGCGTCGGCATTCCCCTGAAGATACTCTTCGATATTTGCCGCCGCCGTGATGATCTTGAACGTGGAGCCCGGCTCGTAGACGTCGCTCACGAGCGCATTGCGGGAGAGCGCATTGAGCGCGGTGAGATCGTTGCGCGGAATATCATTGAGATCATACGAAGGAAGGTTGACCATTGCAAGCACGGAAAAATCGGTGGTGTCAAGCACAATGGCGCGCGCCGCTTTGGCAGAATATTCGGTAAGCGCCCTGCCCATCACCTCTTCCGCAAGCGCCTGGATGCGGTAATCGAGCGTCAGCCGGATATCCAGCCCGTCAGTTCCCGGGATATACGCAGCCGAGGCGCCTTCCAGATCGACGCCGACAAGATCGGTCTCAAAGAGGATCTCGCCGCGATCACCTGCCAGATACTCGTTGTAATACTGCTCCAGCCCCGTCGATCCGGCGCCGTCATAGGAGGTAAATCCCAGCACCTGGCAGGCGAGCGACCCGTACGGGTAGAAACGCCTGTCGTCGCGCGCATAATAGACCCCGGCAAGGTCCGCCCCCTCAATGCTTTCAACGACCGATTTTTCGGCGCGCCTGACAAGCACGATCTCCGAACGGCTTCCGTCCGTGAGCTTTCCGAGCAGTTCTTCATAGGAGAGCGAAAGCGCGCCCGCAAGCAGAGACGCCGTGGCCTCCGCATCCGTGACGGCATTGGCGCGCGCATATACGCTGTAAGCCGCAATATTTCCCGCAAGCAGTTCCCCGTTGCGATCGTAGATATTTCCGCGCCTTGCCGAAACGGGGATCTCGCGCGTCCACTGGTCGATGGCCCGGGCATTCAGATCGTCCTCCCAGATGACCTGGATGTAGAAAAAACGCATGAGAAAAAGACAAAAAAGAAAGGTTATCGCCATGATAACGGCAAATAACCTCTTTCGTAGGACAGACAAGGAAAAGTCCCTCTGTTTGATAGTCAGTTTCCTCCGGGCATTTATTCGCCGCGCACCATCCCGTTCTGCTGCGCCCAGGCGTCGATATATTCATCGGACTGGAGATAGTCGATCTCCTCCTGCATCTGCGCATACTGCGTCTGCAGGTCGCGCAGCTGCGCTTCCTTGACGACGATATCGGCATTGGCAGAGCTCAAAATGCCTGTGTTCACACAGATGAGCGCGATGATGAGCACGACCGCCGCTGCAATGGCGCACAGCACAAGTTTGGTCTTGAGCGAGAGCGCGGAAAGAAGTCCCGTTCCACTGCGCTCCTCCGTCCCCGTTGCCTCGGCGCCGCGGTGAAGGGTCTCCAGCGTGCGGCGGGTGGGAAGTGCATCCTCCTCGGCGGGCGCCGTCACCGCCGGCGCCGCAGGGATCTCAACGGGCGCCGCAACCGCGGGCGCCGCAGGCGCGGCGGCGGCAGGCGGAGCCACGCGAACGATCTCGCCGTCCTTCAGAGCGATATCGTCAAACAGCATGCGCTTGCCCTTTGCAGGCGCATACGCAACATAATCCGAAATGCGCTGCGCCGCAGAAGCGGAATAGTCCGCCGGTTTCTGCTCCTGAACGGGAGCGACCGATTCATGAACGGGCATGACGGGAGCGCGCTCAAGCGTCGCCGTGGCAACAGGTGCCGGAGCGGGTGCAAACGCAAGCGCGGGCGCGGTGCGTTCCTGCGCCTCGGGGCGCGTCTGCTCTGCAGACCTCTCCTCTGCCGGATCATGGAGCAGTCTGCGGTAATTTTCGGCAATACGCCTCTTGTGCTCCTGCTCGGCTGTCGCTTCCAGAATTGCCGTATCAGCCATGTTCGTTCTCCTTATCATCGTATTCGCGCAATTTCCCGTTCATTCGACTTTCCGGGCGATCCGCAACTTTGCGCTCGTGCTTCTCGGATTGGATCTTTGCTCCTCTTCGGATGCCGTGAGCGGTTTTCTGCTCACAAGTTCTATTTCCTGTTTCTTCCCGCAAACGCAGACGGGAAAGCTCTTGGGACAGGTGCACCCCTCGCTCATCGCGCGGAACACGTTTTTGACGATCCTGTCCTCCAGGGAATGAAAGGTCAGGATACATGCCCGTCCCCCCTTCTTCAGCCGCCGCGTCAGCCCTTCCACGCATTCCTTGAGCCCGTCGAGCTCGCCGTTCACTTCAATGCGGATCGCCTGAAAGGTCTTTCTTGCGCAGGCGTGATACCGATAGGCAGCCGGGACGCTCTCCTCGATCACGCTGCGGAGCGCGCCGCAGGTCGCGATCTCACCCTTCGCCCGCTCCCGTACGATATTGCGCACGATAGAAGAGGCATACGATTCCTCGCCGTATTCACGCAGGATGCGCAACAGCGCCTCTTCGGAATACCCGTTGACGACCTCTTTCGCCGTCAGCTGCGCCCTGTCATCCATACGCATATCGAGCGGTGCGTCGTCGCTCATATAGGCAAACCCGCGCTCGCGGGTATCGATCTGATGGGAGGAAATGCCCAGGTCGAGCAGATATCCGTCCAGCTTTTCTACCCCCGCATCGTCGAGAACACTTGCAAAATTTTTAAAGTCCGTACGATAGAGCTTATATCTTCCCGCAAAGGGAGAGAGCCGCTCCGTCACCTCGCGGATGGCATCGCCGTCCTTATCGGTCGCGACCAGCCTCACCGTGGGATCCGCCGCAAGAATGGCGAAGGAATGCCCTCCGCCGCCGGCGGTGCCGTCGAAGTACACGCCGCCCGCCCTGATATCCAAGCCTTCAAGGACTTCGTCGACCATGATCGGGCGATGGTATCCGCTCATCTTATTGCTCCGCCCTCTTTTTATAGGCGACGGCATTTGCCTGCTGGATGCTCATGCTGCCGACATTGGACTGGAAACGCTCAAGTGCCCAGATCTCAATGTATTTTCCCATGCCGACGGTCACGACATCCTTTTCAATGCCCGCGTATTCACGAAAATACTTGGGGATCGGGGTGCGGCCCTGCGGATCCTCCGTCACCTCTTCGATCGAGCACATGATTCTGCGTTTGGCATTCATCATCTCCGGATCGCCAGGGTTGACCTCGTCAAAGGTCGCAAGCCGCTCGTCGAGCACAGATTCGGGCATGACCGTGATACACCCGTCCGCATATTCGACAAAGTAAAGCGTCTCCTTTTCAGGAAAGGCGTTCTTGTACTTCGCCGGGATGCGTATTCTGTTTTTGCCGTCCATCTGGTGAACGACCTTTCCGCTCAACATCCTCATGTGCGCGCTTCCGTGAATCCCTTATCAGTGAATATTACGAGTATCATTATAGCACCACTTCCGACTACTGTCAACCACTTGTGACCACTTTTTTTACGCGAGAACAAATTATTTTTACTTTTATGTAAAACAAATGTTTGCAAAAAAGACCTTTTTGTTTAAATTTTTACGCTTTCCAAGGAAAATTATACGCTTTTCCCCCTCTTTTTTACAGTTTTTTATAAAACATTTGTTCGGATTATGTTTGGGTCGCTGGTGGTCATTCTGCCCAAAAATCTGTTTTCCGGGCGTCGCGGAGAGAATTTCAGTGAGTCGGTTGGCCGTTCCCCTGCACCCGTCGAACACCGGCGCCGCATAAAATCGGGAGATTTCCTGCCCGAAAAAGGCATAGTGCGTACATCCGAGCACCACGCCGTCAAAGTTGCCTGCGGGCAGGTGGTCGGAAAGGGTCAGTTTTTCCCCGCGCAGAAAATGGCGCTCGATCGCCCCCGCAAGCCCCGGCAGAGCGCATACGGTAAACCGGCAGTCCGGAAAGCGCGAAAGCAGCGCGCCAAGCCTTGCACTGTGCGCCGTTAAAGGCGTGGCAAGTACGAGTACATTCGTACAGACGCGGGCGGCGGGCGCGATCGCAGGCTCCATACCCACAACGGGAACGGCAAACTCCCTGCGCATGCGCTCCGCACATACGGCGGTCGCCGTGTTGCAGGCAAGCACGACTGCCTGCACGTTCAGGCGGGAAAATCTGCGCAGCGCGGCGCGTACATACCCCTCGATCTGCGCGGGAGTGCGGCTGCCGTAGGGCGCATGGATGTTGTCGCCGTAATAATAAAAAAGAACGTCCGGGAGCATGCGCATGCAAACGCCGAGCACGTTCAGCCCGCCCACGCCGCTGTCAAAAATCCCGACGCGCACCCTTTTGCATGCAGCGGCTTCAGCCGCATTTTCAGGGCAAACTTTTTGCAAATTTTATCACTTCCCCCATGAAAAACAGTTTACAAGCGTTTTATTTTATGCTAAAATAGCAAAGGTTATCAAGATAAAAGCCATTTGGAAGGAGTAATATCGTGCCCAACATCAAATCTGCGAAAAAGCGCGTGCTGGTTACCGAAAAGAAGACGAAAGAGAACAAAATGATCAAGTCCGCGCTAAAGA
>CAJFNH010000020.1 GCA_904394195.1 Candidatus Gallimonas caecicola | reverse complement strand
GTTCATCGGGCGGGAGGTCGGACGTTTCGTCGGCCATCTCCCCCTGCGCGGGCTGCCCGCCTGCGCTCTCCTGCGCACTGTCGGCATGTTCCTGCGCTGCCTGCCGCTCCAGGAAGGGGCGGTTGACTTTTGCCGCGAACAGGAACACCACGATGCCCGCTGCCAGCAGGCAGGCGATGGGGATGGCGCCCAGGTTGACGGAGCCCGTCGCCTGCGTCACCGCGCCCACAAGCAGCGTTCCCAGGAACGCCGCACCCTTGCCGAAGATATCGAGGATGCCGAACAGGCATCCCGACTGGTCGGGCGGGATGATCTTGGCAAAGTAGGAGCGGGAGAGCGCCTGCACGCCGCCCTGAAAGAGCCCCACGGCGCAGGCGAGCAGCCAGAACTGCCACACCGCGTTCATGAAGATGGCAAAGATGCCCACGCCCGTATAGGCGACGATGCAGATGAGGATGAGGATATCGTTGCGCACCTTTCCCGCAAGTTTGCCCATGATAATGGCGGCGGGGAAGGCGATGACCTGCGTCAGCAAAAGTGCCAGCAGCAGGTTGGTCGTGTCAAAGCCGAGCGCCGTGCCGAAGGAAGTCGCCATGTCGATGACGGTGTACACGCCGTCGATATACAGGAAGAAGGCGACAAGAAAGAGGATGATGCCTTTTTTGTTGGGGATATCCGACTTTTTGGAAAAGACGGAGAACAGCCGCCTGAAGTTGTCGCGGACGGCGTGCGGCGTGCGCGGCACAAAGTGGGTCTGCTTGTAGCTCTTCATGAGCGGCATGGTGAAGCCCAGCCACCACAGCGCGTTGATGACGAGCGCGATGGGGATGGAGACGGAATAGGCAAGGTCAGTCAGCAGCACGATGGCGATGCTGATGAGGAAGGGGATGCAGCTGCCGATATATCCGAAGGCGTACCCCTTGGAGGAGACGATGTCCGTTCTCTCGGTGGTGGTCACATCCACCAGCATGGCGTCGTAAAAGACAAGGCTGCCCGAATAGAAGATCTTGGTGATGATGAACACGATCAGGAACACCAGCCACGGCATGGGGATGCCCAGCGCCGCGCAGCCCACCACGCCCGCACAGGCAAAGAAAAAGAAGATGGGCTTCTTGTAGCCGGAAAAGTCGCTCAGCGTCCCCATGATGGGGCTGAGGATGGCAACGAACAGCGTGACGATGCTGGCGGCATATCCCCAGTAGGCGGTGGCGAGTTCGCTCTCCAGCCCCGCCGAGGTCACAAGCCCGTCAAAGTAGATGGGCAGGATGGTGCTGATCATCAGCGTGAAGGCGGAATTGCCAACGTCGTATAAGATCCAGCTCCACTCCAGCCTGCGCGCACGCGCCAGTCGTTTCATATCTTTTCCTCCGATTCATAGTTGGATGAAAATGCTTCGTCAAGCGCTTCTTCCCCCGCAAGAAAGCCGCGCAGATTGCCGATGAGGGACACCGCCTTTTCCAGTGCGCGCGCATAGCACGCTGCAAGCGCGGCGTTTCCTTTAGCATGCACGGGCTTGTCCTGTGCGGGAACGATCATGTCGATGACCGACTTGCTCCCCGCAAGGCGCAGCGCAAAGTGCAGGAGAGCGCGCTTACAGGCGTTCGGCGCGCGCAGAAGGCGGGAGCAGCGTACCATCGAGCAGATGGCGCGCCTTGCCTGTTTTTCGCTTACGCCGCAGTAGGCGGCAACGGCGCAAACGTTCTCCCCGCTTGCGCGGATATGGCTTTCGACGTGCGCCCTGACGGGGTCAAGCCCGTCGCGCTCGAGCATGCAGCGCTCGAACGCCGCCTCTACCGCCGTGTGCGAGATATCGTATTTGCGCATCTGCGCGGCGACTTCCGGGTGGCAGACGCTGTCCAGCGCAAAGTGGCAGACAAATCCGTAAAGATAGGCGCGTTCGGCGGCGCGGCAGCCCCGTTGCACGAAGATGTCGCGCGAGCGCGTGAAAAACAGGGCGGCGCTCTCTTCGTGCATGGCGTTCCCGCGGCGGTTGACGGCATTGTGCCCGAGCGGATGAAAGTAGAACCAGTCCGAGCGCGAAGCTGTCGGGAAAGGCAAAGACTTCCGCATAGCGATCGCGTGCGAGGCGTTTTTTCACGTCCTCGCCGAACGCGCGGTGTGCATAGATGGCAGGCATTTCTTCTCTCCGTTTACCCATCCATTATATAGTATTTCGCGCGGAAAGTCTTCATAAATTTGTAAAAAAGTTGTAAATTTTTTGCAGAGCTTTCCGGACGGCCGAAAACAGGCGTTGCGCGGACGGACAAAATGTGGTATAATGACAGGCGAATCGCTCAAAAGGAGGCGGAAATGGAAGAAATTCCCCGTTCCATCGTCATCCGCGGCGCGCGGGTGCACAACCTGAAGAATATCGACGTGCGCATCCCGCTGCATGAGATCGTGGGCATCGCGGGCGTATCCGGCTCGGGCAAATCCTCGCTGGCGCTCGGCGTGCTGTATGCGGAAGGGTCGCGGCGCTATCTGGAGGCGCTCTCCACCTACACGCGGCGGCGCATGACGCAGGCGGCGAAGGCGCAGGTGGACGAGGTGCTGTATGTGCCCGCCGCGCTCGCGCTGCACCAGCGCCCCGCTGTGCCCGGCATCCGCTCCACGTTCGGAACGGGCACCGAGCTTTTAAACAGTCTGCGCCTGATGTATTCGCGCCTTGCCAGCCACCGCTGCCCGAACGGACACTATCTTACGCCCTCGCTCGCGGTCGCGGCGGGGAAAGAACTCGTCTGTCCCGAATGCGGCGCCGCGTTCTACGCCCCGTCCGCCGAGGAGCTCGCCTTCAACAGCCAGGGCGCCTGTCCCGCCTGCGACGGCACGGGCGTCGTGCGCACGGTGGACAGGAGCACCCTCGTGCCCGACGAGAGCCTCACCATCGACCAGGGCGCCGTTGCGCCGTGGAATTCCCTCATGTGGTCGCTCATGACGGATGTCTGCCGCGCGATGGGGGTGCGCACCGACGTGCCCTTCCGTGAGCTTACCGAGCGGGAGAAGGATATCGTCTACAACGGTCCCGCCGAAAAGAAGCACATCCTCTACCGGGCAAAAAATTCCGAGGTCGCCACCGAGCTGGATTTTACCTATTATAACGCCGTCTATACCGTGGAAAACGCGCTTGCCAAAGTCAAGGACGAGAGCGGCATGAAGCGGGTGGAGAAGTTTTTGAAGCAGGACGTCTGCCCCGATTGCGGCGGAACGCGCCTTTGCGCCGCCGCGCGCGCACCCCGCCTGCGCGGCATCCCGCTGGACGAGGCGTGCCGCATGACGCTCTCGGCACTCAACGACTGGGTGGCGGGCGTGCCCGCGAGCCTGCCCGAGGAGATGCGCCCGATGGCGCAGAGCATCTGCGATTCCTTTGCGGGCGTCGCAAGACGGCTGCTCGATCTGGGGCTGGGCTACCTCACGTTGGACAGGGCGTCCGCCACGCTCTCCACGGGCGAGCGGCAGCGCATGCAGCTCGCCCGCGCCGTGAGGAACCGCACGACGGGCGTTTTGTACGTTCTGGACGAGCCCTCCATCGGGCTGCATCCCTCCAATATCGCGGGGCTTGTGGGCGTCATGCACGATCTGGTGGCGGACGGCAACTCCGTCATCCTCGTCGACCACGACGCACAGATCCTCTCGGAAGCCGACCATATCGTTGAGATGGGACCGGGCGCCGGCGCGGGCGGGGGCAACGTCATTGCGCAGGGCAGCGTCGGCGAGCTCATGCGCAACGAACGCTCGCTCATCGGGCGCTTTCTCGGCGTGGGCGTCAGGGAGCGCCTGCGCCCCGCCCTTGCCGCAAACGAACTGTTCGCGCTCGGGCATATCCGCCTGTCCACGTCTGCTATCCACACGGTGAAGCCGCTCTCCGTGGATATTCCCAAGGGGAGGCTGACGGTGGTGACGGGCGTATCCGGCTCCGGTAAGACGACGCTCGTGCTCGAGAGCCTTGTGCCCGCGCTGGAGGCGCATGCGCAGGGGAAAAAGCTGCCGCCCCATGTGCGCGCGGTCGAGGCGGAGGGTATCGCGCAGGTCAAGCTCATCGACGCAACGCCCATCGGCATCAACGTGCGCTCCACGGTGGCGACGTATGCGGGTGTGCACGACGAACTGCGCAAGATCTTCGCCCGCAGTGCGCAGGCGAAGGCGCTCGGCTATAAGGCGGGGGACTTTTCCTACAACACGGGAAAGCTGCGCTGCTCCGTGTGCGACGGAACGGGTACGGTGAGCCTGGACGTGCAGTTTCTGCCCGACGTCGATATCCCCTGTCCCGAGTGCCGCGGCGCACGCTATTCCAAGGATGCGTCGCGCGTGCGCGCCGCCTGCGCGGACGGCGAGCATTCGCTGCCCGAGCTCATGTCGATGGACGTGCATACGGCGCTTTGCGCCTGCCGCGGGATGAAGCTCGTACGGGAGCGGCTGCAGGTGCTTTGCGAGCTGGGGCTGGGCTATCTCACCCTCGGCGAGCAGACGCCCGGGCTCTCGGGCGGGGAGGCGCAGCGGCTCAAACTTGCAAGCGAGATGGGCAGGGGACAGTCGGACAGCGTGTTCGTGTTCGACGAGCCCACCATCGGGCTGCACCCGCTGGATGTGCGCACGCTGACGAGGGTCTTTCAGGCGCTCATCGCAAGCGGTGCGACCGTCGTTGTCATCGAGCATGACCTTGACGTCATCCGCAGCGCCGACTATGTGATCGACATGGGGCCGGGCGGCGGCGAGGAGGGCGGGCGCATCGTGGCGTGCGGCACACCCGAACAGATCGCGGCAAATGCGGCGAGCATCACGGGCAGATATCTCTGACCGATCGAGGGCGGCTGCGCAGATACGCACAGCCGCCCTTTTTGAAACAAAAAAGAAAAACTCACGCAAACGCGTGAGTTTTTCTTCGCTTATTCGTTATAAGGATCGTTCTCGTCCTTCGGCTCGGCGTGGGCCTCTTCCGCCGCAGGCGCCGCGGGCTTTTCCTTCCCGGGCCGGACGCGCTTATCCTTTGCGGGCTTGACCTTCGTGTGCTTGCCCAGCTTCTTGTGGACGCGGCGTACGATGATCGCAACGATGGCGAATACGAGCGCGAACGCCAGAACGCCGGAGGAGATGATCAGCCACACGTTGGTGTCGCCCGTCGTATCGCCGCCGTCGTCCGTCGTCGTATCGTCGTCGGAGGTCAGGTCGTCCGCCGTGACGGTCACGTCCGTCGAAGCATAGTCGAGGAAGAGGGTACTGTTGGTGCCCGCCTCATAGCGCAGCCATGCGATGCCTTCGCTGTAAGTGGACTGCGTGTACGAGCCGTAGGGGTTGCCCAGGCCTTCCTCGTCCGTCGTCGCGTCGTAGCGCAGATAGCTTGCGGCGTCGTAGAAGGTGTAGGTGTAGTAGAGCGCGAACGTGTCCTTCAGGTTGGAGGAAGGATCGTCGGGATCGACCAGATTTGCGCTGTTCTGCTTCAGATCGTCCTGCGCCTCGGCAAGCAAGCTGTCGTAGTTGTCGGACACGTCCGTGGAGGAGTAGTCGTCAAAGAAGAAGTACGCTCCCGCGGGGATCTGCGTGCCGGCAGGCGACGCCGTGCCGTCGTCGTTCACCGTGTACTCGCGCGAGCCCGCCCACACTTCCAGACGGTAGTCCTTGGCAACGTTTCCGGTGTGGATATAGAAGGTGACCTCCACCCATCTTCCGGCGTTTTCGGGCGTTCCCTGCACGGTGATGGCGCTTTCATAGTCGGACATTTCGGCGTCCGTGTAATCGTAGCGCACATAGTCGGCGTCCGCCTTCTGCTCGTCGGTCAGCGAGTTGTAGATGTCGTACACCGGCTGCGAATAGCTGAACTCGCCGCGGCGGATCTCGGTGCGGTAGGCGTAGTACATTTCATCCGCCTCGTTGTAGTAGAAGGCGATGGTCGTGTTGCCGTCGGCGTCCACTGCCAGCAGATCGCCGTTCTCCGCCTGCGTATAATTTTTGAGGTTCGCATAGTAGCGGCCGTCGTCCGCGCCCGCCTTGGTGTACAGACCGTTCTCCTCCAGGTAGAAGAGCACGTCGGTGCGGGCGTTGTAGTCGCTCGAGGTGGGATCGCCGTACACGATATTCCCGTCGTCGTCATGCCAGAAGGTGACGGAGGGAAGGGTGGGGGCGAGAGGGGTGTTGTAACCCGCCTTGACGTCGGACGTGTCGATGAGGTAGATGGTCGCCGTGGCGTTCAGCGAGAGCTTGACCCGCATCGAGATGCGCTGGTAAGAGTCTGCCGAGACGGTGAAGCTGTCGGAGAGGAAACCGTAGGCGTTTACGGCGGAAGAGGAGGTGTTGAGCACCACGAGCGGCTGATTGGCGATGCGTGAGGAAGCGCGCGTTCCCTCGTTCAGGTTATAGTCGCCGAAGATCTTTGCCCACCATGCTTCGCTCTCCGAAAGGCCGGCGGGCGTATAGCTGTTGGCTGCCGCGATGGCGTTGAGCGCATCCGACCATGCCGTGCCGTTATTATAATAGTTTTCGGCATAGCTTGCGCCCAGAAGCCCTGTATAGAGGTCGTACGTTTCGGGCAGAACGTTCTCTACGCCGCCCGTTACGATGGACTTGCTGGCGTTGGGCACGCCCGTGAAGTTGGCGGGCACGGCAAGCGTCTGGCTGATGTCCTTGCTGTAATTGATGCCGGGCGTGTCGAAGGAGGAGTCGTTGTCCACTTCTCCCGTCAGGGAGACCTTCTGCGAATAGGTGTCCGAAGAGGCAAAGTCGATATACTTGGCATTGACGTCGCGCAGAACGCGGAAGTCGGCGAATGCCGCGTAGCCGTCGCCGTAGGCGGTCTGTTCCGCGCTTGCAACGTCTGTAGGCCCGTAGGAGAACTCCAGACGGAAAGTCTTATCGCTCTGCGTATCGTTGGAGATGAAGAAGAAGCACTGTACCCAGCCGTTGTAGATGTCCGTGGTCTCGTCGTCGATGTCCACGGTGTCCGCCGCGGTGGAATCGAAGGCGGCGATCTGCGTGCGGTTTTCGCCGTCCACCAGCGTTGCCGAGGCGCCCGTGCCGCTGATCTCGCTCGTCTTGACCCAGAAGGAGACGATCATGTGCTTTCCTTCGCCCAGGGTGTACTCCTGCGAGGTCGCCGTATAGGGCGCGCTGCTCACCGACATGAGCATGACGATGGTACGATCGTCCATCGTGCCGTCAAACAGGTAGGCGTTCCCGCTCGTAAAGTCGGTGTCGTAAATGTTTTTCAGATAGGCGTTGCTCCCGGTTGCCGTGGCAAGTTCGCCGATCGTCGTCGCCTGCGCATAGTCGTTGGGATAGGTGCCGTCATAGACGATATTCGACTTTCCGCCCTCCGGATCGGTGGTGATGACCGCCGAGCTGTCCGGGAAGATGACCTGCTCGTCGTCCGGATTGTTCAGGTCGACGTCAAGGTCGATGAGCAGCGTGTCGATGGAATTGCCTTCAAAGCGCTTGTCGGAATCGTCGGTGTCGATATTGCAGTCGGCAGCGTTCAGATTTTCGTTGCTCTCCTGCAGCGCTGCGTCAAAGTCGGCGGAGGGGATGATCTCGCAGGTGAGATCGTCGAAGAAGGCAAACCCGTTCACATAGCCCAGACGGTTGTCCGAAGAACCCTGCCCCAGCCCGAGCAGGATGGTGAAGGTGGAGGAGGCAAAGGAATTGGCACGGATATAGACGGTGTATTCCTTCCACTCGCCCGCCGTGTTGATATTTTCGATATAGGCGGGATAGGGCGCCTGCGAAGCGCTTCCCGTGCCGCCCACCGTCTGGTTGACGCGGATATAGGCGCCGGCATTGCCCGCAACGTCCGTCTCCTCGTTTTCGACATAATAGTGCTTGAGGTCGTTCGTGCGCACCCACACGCTCACCTTTGCCGCCGTGCCGGCGTCCAACGTGATGGTCGTGGAGGAGGTGTAGTACTGCCCCGTGCCCAGAACGCCGTCCGAAGTGCGGTGGTTGTGGATCATCAGAACGCCCGTCTCTCCCTCTGCGGCGCCGGTGCGGGGCGCAGGCGCCTCGCTGATCTCGGAAAGGTACTGCACGTCGTCGTAGTCGATAGAATAGCTGTAGTCGTCAAAGAGCTGCGCCGCTTCCGAATCTGCGTCGAGGTCGTCGATCTCGTCCTCGAAGTCATAGTAAAATTTCAGGCGGTCGTAGGCGGTCACCTCGTCGTCGTTCCAGTGCGCAACGGCGTCCTCGATGGAAGTGAGCTCCCTGCCGGAAGCCGAAATGTAGTCCCATTCCGTCGTATCGATGAGGCCGGACGCCGAATCGGAGGTGGGGGAGCCGGACGTGAACGACCAGCTCGTGGGCGAGGAGATGAGGTCGAGCTTTTCCTTCCTGTCCTCAACGTCCATCTCCGAATAGAACTCAAAGTTGCCGTTGCGGATGGTCTGGGTATCCGTCTGCGAGGTCGTCGTCTCCTCCTCGTCGTCCGTCGTATCTTCGGCGGGAGCGCAGGCGGCAAGAACGCTCATCGTGAGCGTTGCCGAAAGCGCGAGCGCGAGCGCCGCAATGGAGCGGCGCCTGAATTTCTGCTTGGGATCGATAGCCATAGGTCTTCCTTTTTTCCGTCGGGGAGTGTAAGCTCCCCGTACTTTGTCCTTATTGAGATACTTCTCTATTTTAATATAAAATGCTTTCGGACGCAAGCAATTCCGCGTGAAAATCGTTATGAAATCGCGTGAAAGAGAAAAAAATTACCGCCATTCGGACAAACTGCAGAAAAACAGGAGGGACCGGATGACCATTCACGGTACAAAAAAAGGGTTTTTCGCACGCATTGCGGGCGGCGGCGCGGTGGGCGCGGCAAACGGCATGTTCGGCGGCGGAGGGGGCATGATCGCCGTCCCCCTTCTGGAGCGCATCGAGGGGCGGGGCACGGCGGCGGCGCATGCCACCGCCATCGCCTGCATCCTGCCCGCCTCGCTCGTGAGCGCCGCGGTCTATACCGTTGCGGGGCTGGTGCCGTGGGCGGCGCTCCTGCCCACGGCGATCGGCGTGCTGGCGGGCGGCTATCTCGGGGCAAGGCTTCTGCCCCTGCTCCCGCCGCGCGCGCTCGATCTCGCCTTTTCGGCGGTCATGCTGCTCGCGGGCGTCAAGGCGGTGTTTGCATGGCGTTTCTGACCCTTGCCCTGTGCGGGCTGGCGGGCGGCGTTTTGGGCGGCATGGGCATGGGCGGCGGCACGGTGCTCATCCCGCTTCTCACGCTGTTCGGCGTCGATCAGGCCGCGGCGCAGGGCATCAACCTCGTCTCCTTTCTGCCCATGGCGGCGCTCGCGCTGCCCGTGCACGCAAAGAGCGGACTTTTGCGCTGGGAAGGGCTCGTTCCGCTCGTGCTATCGGCGCTCGCGTTTTCCGCGCTCGGCTCTCTTCTGGCGGCGCGTCTTCCCTCCGCGTTGCTCGAACGCGGTTTCGGGGGATTTCTCATCGTGCTCGCGCTCGTGCGGGTGCGCGCCGTATTCCGCAAAAAACGCATGCAGGTATGAATTTTCTTCGAAATTGTGACATTTACAAACGCTTCTTTTGTAAATTCCTGCCATAAGACAGAAATTTTGGCGAAAGAATGAAAATTTTTTGCAAAAGGGTATGGACAAACTGCCTTTTGTGTGCTAAAATGGAATAGAGTTCAGTAAGAATAGGGGCATTATCAGGATTCGGATGATGGTTGGCCGTGCCCCGAGCGTTCGCCCGATCGGACGGGAAGTCCGAAATTTCACGCAAAAGGACGGGAACGGATATGGAAAAGACAGCGCCCGAAGTACAGGAACGGGCATCGGAGCGGATCGGTATCATCGATCTGGGCTCCAATTCCGCACGCCTTGTCATCGTCAGGCTGTTCGGAAATCAATTTATGGTCGAGGACGAGCTCAAGGAGAGCGTGCGTCTGGGGCAGGATATGGACAGGGACGGCTTCCTTAAGCCGCAGCGTGTGGCGGAGACCATCCGCACGCTCAAGATGTTCAAGCGTCTGTGCGACGCAAGCGGAACAACGCGCATCATCGCCGTTGCCACGGCTGCGGTGCGCCGCGCGAAAAATCAGCGTTCCTTCCTGGACGAGATCCAGGCGACGTGCGGCATCCGCGTGGAGGTGCTCTCCGAGGAAGCGGAGGCGACCCTCGTCTACCGCGGCGTCATCAATTCCATGGATATCCCCAAGGGCATTATCCTCGAGATCGGCGGCGGCAGCACCAAGATCATTTACTATAACCGCCGTACGGTGCTCAACTACGCTTCGCTCTCCTTCGGCGCGGTCACGCTGACCGATCTGTTCGCCGACGACGGCGTTTCGCCCGAAGAGCAGACGGCGAAGATCGAGGAGTTTTTCACCGAGCAGTTCAAAAAGATAAGCTGGCTTGCGGACGTCGAGCCGGACGTGCAGATGATCGGCGTGGGCGGCTCCTTCCGCAATCTGTACAAGATCAACCGCCTTGTCCGGAAGTATCCCCTCAACACCGTGCACAACTACTCCTTCGCGGTGGAGGATTTCCGCTCCATCTATGAGATGGTGCGCGTTCTGGACGTGGAAAAGCGCAAGCGCATCCGCGGGCTTTCGCCCGCGCGGGCGGACATCATGCCCGCGGCGCTCGCCATCATCAAGGCGTTCACCGACTATCTGCACATCGAATCGTTCACCGTCAGCGGCTGCGGCCTCAGAGAGGGCATCATGTTCAACCAGGCGGTGCCGCAGACGGTGGAACGTCCCATCCTCGATGTGTTGAGCTATTCGCTGAACACGCTCGTCAATTACTATGGCTGCGACGAGAAGCACGTCGAACACACGGTGCGCCTCTCCATCCAGCTTTTCAAACAGCTGCGCGTGCTGCACAAGTTCCCGCGCGCCTATCTCAAGGTACTCAAGATCGCGGCAAGCCTGCACGACTGCGGGCTGCGCGTGCGCTTTTACAACCACCAGCAGCACAGCCGCTATATGATCCTCAATTCGGGCGTGTATGGCGCGACGCACCGCGAGATCGTGCTTGCCGCGTTTGTGGCAGGCATGCAGAAGCGGGAGGATATCAACCTTGCCGAATGGGCGCGCTACAAGGATATCGTCACGGAAGAGGACCTTGACGTCGTCAGAAAGCTGGGCGTGCTCCTTCGCATCGGCGAAGCGCTCGACAGGAGCGGCATGGGCGTTGTGACGGGGATCAACTGCGACGTGTTGGGCGATTCCGTCATCATGAAGACGGAACTGGCGGGCGACGCCGCCCTCGAGATCCGTCAGGCGATGGAGACTGCGCCCGAATTTCGCCGTACGTTCAAGAAAAATCTGGAGATCCTGTGAGGCTGCTGCTTGCAAGCAATTCCCCGCGGCGCAGGGAACTGCTCGCACGGCTGGTGCCCGACTTCGGGGTGGAGCCCTCGCGCTTTGCGGAATGCGGCGCGGGGTTTCTTGCATGTGACGCCGCGCTCGCCAACGCGCGGGGCAAGGCGCGCGAGGTCGCTTCGCGCTGCCCCGGCTGCGCCGTGCTGGGTGCGGATACCGTCGTCTCGCCCGACGGACGGGAAATATTCGGAAAACCGCGCGACGCGGCGCAGGCGCGCGCCATGTTGCGCACATTGAGCGGCAGGGAACACTTCGTGTATTCGGGCGTGTGTCTGATCGCCCGGGGACGGGAGGATGCGGACACGGTATGCACGCGCGTGTACTTTTCTCCGCTCACGGACGAGCTCATCGACCGCTATGTCGCAAGCGGACTGCCCATGGACAAGGCGGGCGCCTACGGAATTCAGGACGGCTATCCGCTCGTCAGCCGCTATGAGGGCAGCTGGTCCAACGTCGTGGGCTTGCCCCTGGAACGGCTGCAGGCAATGCTGCGCGCGGCGGGGCTCATATAAGGATCACAGAGGAAACACCATGCTCAAACTTGCCATCGACTTCGGGACTTCGGTCACAAAAATCTACAAGATCGGAAGCGGGATCGTGCTTGCAGAGCCGACCTGCGTCACCGTGCAGAAGGAGACGGGGGAGATCCGTGCCTTCGGCAGTGAAGCGAAGCGCCTTCTGGGCAAGACGGCGGAACTCACCGACGTCTGCTTCCCCGTGTATGAGGGGGAGATCGTGGACGAGCGCTGCGCCGCCGCGCTGCTCGAGTATTTTCTGCGCAAGATCTCCCGCCGCACATTTTCGGCGGAGGCGCTCTTCTGCGTGCCCTGCGCGTGCAGCGTCGCCTCGCGTGAAAAATACTGCCGCGTTGCAAGGGCGGCGGGGCTCTCCCGCGTGACCTTTGCCGAAACGCCCTATCTTGCCGTGCTCGGGCAGGACGTTCCGCTCTCCGAATCCAACCCCGTGTTCGCCATCGACGTGGGTGCCGGCAAGACTTCCTGCGCGGCATTCTCGCTGGACGGCATCATCGCGGGGCTCACCATGAACGTGGGCGGCAACAACATGGATGTGCACATCATCGACCATGTTGCCGAAACGTTTAACTTAAAGATCGGCGCGCTCACCAGCGAACAGCTCAAAAACAAGGTGGGCAGCCTCATCGAAAACGACAATCAGAGCACCATCGTCAACGGGCGGGACATCACCTCCGGCAAACCGCGTTCGGTCTCCGTCTCATCGGCGGATATCCTGTTCCCCGTGCGCGTCTATGTGGACAAGATCATCGAATATGCCGAACTCGTGCTCAAAAAACTGCCTGCCGAAGTGTCCGCCGTCATGTGCAAGAACGGCATTTATCTGGCGGGCGGCGTGACGGGCATCGCCGGGTTTGCCGACTATGTGGCGGACCGTCTGCAGATGGAAGCGCACCTCGGGCGGGACGCGCAGATGGCCGTCGTGCTGGGCGGCGGCAGGGCGATCGGCAGCAGTGCGCTCTTAAAGCGCATCCAGATGTAAACAAAGATCGGGCAAAATGCCTTTTTCGGGCGCTCCGTCTGCGGCGGAGCCCCTTTTTTTGTGCCTTTTCGGGCTGCGGAAGAAAAATATCGCCGGATTGTCATGAATTTTATTGACAAATGCGGCGCGCCGTGATATAATCTGCCGAGTTCAATCACAATGTGAACGAAAAAATTTACGGAGAATTTGCAATGGCAGAAGAGACATGGGTGGCAAAAAAGCGCGCTCCCAAGTGGGTGAAGATCGTGGCGATCGTGTTGGCGGCTATTTTCTTTTTGCTCGTCCTTCTGGTGGGGGCGGCGGCCATCGTCTGGCGCAATGAGATCGCGACCGTCTCCAACTTCGTCAAGGTGGCGGACCGCAACGACGCGCATCAGGACGGCGCGGTGTACCGCATGGACGTGGCGGGGGACTTCTACTTCGACGACTTCCTCGCGCAGGGCGGCGCGTCGAGCGACGCGGAGCTCATCGACTTCATCACAAACAGCATCACGCGCGGGCTCATCGACATGACCATTCAGCAGAGCGAGATCGCCTGCAGCGCGTTCACGGCGGTCACGCCCGAGGGCGACAGGATCTTCGCGCGCAACTATGACTTTGCCAAGACCAACACGGCGCTCGTGTTCACCGATCCCGGCAACGGGAGGTACAAGTCTTTCTCCACGGTCGACCTGCAGTTTCTGGGCATGGATCAGAACAGCGATGTGGAAGGGCTCCTGAACAAGATCACCTGCCTTGCCGCGCCCTACGCGCCGCTGGACGGCGTCAACGAGATGGGCTTGAGCTGCGGCATCTTCATGAGCTATCAGGGGAACGAGACGGTCGCCACCGACCAGCAGTCGGAAAAACCCGATATCACTTCCACTACCATGATGCGCGCCCTGCTCGATACCTGCGCCACGGTGGAGGAAGCGGTCGCCTTTGTCGAGGGTTACGACATGCACGACTCCGCGCAGACCTCCTTCCACTATATGGTCGCGGACGCCACGGGCGCGAGCGCCATCTTTGAATGGACGAACGGCACCGACCTCACCGACAACGACGGCTCGACGCGTACCCTCAAGGTCATCTACAACGACAACGACGCCCACATCGGCACGCGCGAGGGGGCGGCCTCCTATCAGTGGATCACCAACTTCATCCTGCAGCCCGGCTACTATGCAGGCGATGATGAAAAACCCGGCGTCGACCGCTACGACCATATCTATGAACAGCTCTCGGCAACGGACGGCGTTGTGGAAAACGAGCAGGCGGCAATGGACATCCTTGCCTCGGTGGGCAGGCGCAGCTGGAACAACGACGATTCCAACGGCATCACGGTGCACTCCGTCGTGTACAATCTGACCAAAAAGACGGTGCTCTGGGTGGCGAACGAACACTACGGCGAGGCGGCTTATACCTTCGAGTTCGCGCTCTGATCGCCCCGACATGAAAAATACCGCGGCAGCGTCCGCGGTATTTTTTTACAATTTGATTACAACTTTGTGGGGAATTATTTACAACCGGCTGATATACTTGAAAGTGTTAAATCTTTCAACAGGAGAAGTAGTCAATGCAGAAGACAGCAAACAAGTTGGTCGCCGCGCTGCTGGGCGCAGCCATGCTCGGCTCCATCTGCCCCGCCGTGGCGGCGCGGGCGGAAACCGCCTCCGGAACGCCCTACGGCGCGGACGGCGCGTATGACGTGAGCGTGGCGCACGTCATCGTCAATCAGGTGTTCGGCGCATCGGACGACGCCGAGGCGGTCAGCCACAGCTTTATCGAGCTGTACAACCCCACTTCCTCCGCCGTCTCCCTCAACGGGTGGCATCTGTATTACCAGGCGAGCGCGGACGGAAAGGGCGACGGAACGTGGAGTTCCTTCGCCCTTGCAGGCAGCATCGCGGCCGAGGGGCACTTCCTGGTGCGCTGCGCGCAGGTGGATACCGTCGCGGCAGAGGCGTACATGGTACCCGCGGGCGATATGGAGTGGGATATCCGGCTGCACAACAAGGGCGTTTCGGTGGTGCTCTTCTCGCAGGAGGCGACCTTGGACGCCTCGTTTGCGGGGGAGATCACAAACGCCAACCGCCCCGAAGGGTATGTCGACCTGCTCGCCGTGCAGGGGAACGACGGGGATGCCGAACAGATCCCGCCCGCCTATGAGGGCGGGTATGCGGACGTCCAGTCCAAGAAGAAGGCGATCTGCCGCGTAGATTTTGCCGATACGGACGACAATTCCGCGGACGCGAAGGACGTCGACTATACCGAAGTGACGCCCGCCGACATGCCCGTGCGCAACAGCAAGGGGGAGACCATCTCCGAACAGGTCTCCGAGCCTTCCTACGTCGTAAAGAACGACAGCTTTGAGGCGGACGCTGCGCTCACCCTGGAAAAGAAGGGGAGCGTGACGCTGGGCGCGGCCAATCCGGACGGCGGCGTCGCCGAGATCGTCGCCTACAACGCGGATAACGGCAAGGCGTACGTCGTCAACGGCGCCGACTCCCTGCTCAACGTGTTCGACGTGAACGAGGACGGCACGTTCGGGCAGGTGACTTCCGTCAACGTGGCGCAGCTCATGCAGGCGCAGGACGCCTCCTTCACCTACGGCGACATGACGAGCGTCGCCGTGGATACCGTCCATGACCGCGTCGCCGTCGCCCTGCAGGACGAGGACTATACGGCGGCGGGGCGGGTCGCCGTGCTTGGCTACGACAATGAGATCGTCGCCGTGTACACCACGGGCGTTCAGCCCGACATGATCACCTTCTCCGCGGACGGCAGGTATATCCTCACCGCCGACGAAGGGGAGCCGAGAAGCGGCTACGGCGCGGGCGCCGTCGACCCTGCGGGCAGCGTGACCGTTATCGATACGCAGGCGACGCAAAATGCGGCAAAGGTGGTCGGATTCGACGGCTTCGACGCGGAAGAACTTGCCGCGGCGGGCGTGGTATTCAACGACCCCGATAAGGACGGCGTGCCCCTTTCGGCTGCCGCCGACGCGCTCGAGGGCGATGAAGGCGTACGCCCTGCCGCCCAGCTGCGCGAGCGTGACCGCCTCCGGCTCCACGCCCTTCTTTGCCGTGCGGC
>CAJFNH010000019.1 GCA_904394195.1 Candidatus Gallimonas caecicola | reverse complement strand
AATGATGGTCACGTCGTACAAATTGGGCGTGTACACCGCCTCCGCCGTGCCGTTCGGCGTGAAAGAGAAGGGCTTCCATGCGAGCGTGTATCCCTCTTTCTCCAGCCCTTCGAGCGAAGGATAGGCGAGCGGCGTGAGGAGCATGCTGCCCGAATACCAGACGCTCTGCGAGCCGGCAGATTCGCCCGCCACCGAATAGTTCACCGTCGTACGCTGCGGCTCCAGATAGAAGTCAGCCGCCTGCGCCGTCCAGTCAAAGGAAGAGATCGCATCGCCGGCGTCCGCAAGTTCCTGCGCAAGATCGGCGGTCACGTCGCTATATCCCTCCTCCCACACGCCGCAGGCATTGCGCATGCCGAGATCTGCGGTGATGGTGATATTGAGTGATCCATTCAGCGAAGTCGTCACATTTAACGCACGCAGGATGTTGTCCTTTCCGGCATAATTTTCGGAAGTCAACGAAACGACGATGTCGCTGAATATATCGTCCGTGAGATAGCCGCCGTTCATGGCAAGGCGCCACTGTGCACCCGTGTTATCCTCGCGCCTGCTGAAGGAATATTCCTTGAGATAATTGTAGAGGATCACGCCGTAATCGTCCGTAACGGGCGCGCCATCTTCCGTAGAAGAACCGGATGAGGTCATCCTTGAGGCAATGCTGTCGGAGAGATTGAGCATGAACGCGAGCTGATTCATGATATCCGCCATAAAGTTTGACAGCGGCATCACACGATAGACGACCACGGGCGTATCATAATTTCTGAAGCCCAGCCCCCACCAGTATTCATACTGCGTGCGGCGCATGTACACCATTCCGCCGGCGACGGTCATTTCGATATCCGACCTGCCGTTGATGACGCCTACAAAGCTGTCGTAGCCGATCTTGGCATTCAGAAGAACATTTCCCTTTTCATCCACGCGGAAAGAGATGCCGTCGATACGCACGGTCACATTGAATATCCCGAACGCTTCGAGCGTCGCCGTACCGCTCACAAAGAAATCGTCGTTCAGGCGATAACCGTCGTCTTCCTCGTGCGTGGCGGTCGCCGCGATGGATTTGATGAGTTCATCCACCCCGGAGAAGGTGTATTTTTCATATTCCGAGTAGGTGAGCGTACGCGTACCGCCCGCAAATGCGATCGACGCCGCGGCATCCGACGCACCCGAGAGTGTAAGAGCATCGTAGGTGAACGCAAAATCCACGCCCGTGGTCTCACGGTTGCCATTGCCCCGGATATTGGCAAGAGACACGCCCGCAAGACGGCTGCCATCCGTACCCTCGCGCTTGGAGAGCGAGACGGAGAGCGGCGCAAGACCCTGCCCGCCGTACACAAGGTCGGAGTTCAGCACGACGAAGAAAGTGACCGAGCCGTCCTCGCCGCGGCGGATGCCCAATTCCGAAAGGTACTTCCCGGGATCGACCGCCGCCACGTCATCCGTCAGACCGCCAACGCTGTCGGCAAGTCCGCCCAGCATATCCTCGATGGCGGCATCAATGCCGAGCGTGGACATGAGCACGCCGCCCAGCGCGGAGAGCTGCGCCTTATCCGTATCCGACAGCCACTTGGAGACAAAGAAGTTATCGAGCGCCGCAAAGAGGGTATCCACCGTCTGTTCGGGAAGCTCGAGCCCCTTCAGAAATCCCGCAAGCGTATCCTGTGTGAGCGAAACGCCGCTGGCAAGGATGGTGAGGATATCGCTTGCCCCCACGGCAAAGCGCAGAGGCTGATAGTTCGCGGCGCTCTCGGGATATTTGGAAATGCTGACGAAGAAATCCAGTTCCCCGTCGTCATGGGCGTCCAGCATCCAGAACTCCAGATAGAGATCGGTGCCCCCCTCGGCGATCTCGTCGAGCGTCAGAGCAAAATAGACGTAAGCATCGGGGTTGACGGTGATCGTCTGCCCCTGCGCATCCACAAATACGGGGAGCGTGCCGCTCTCCGCGCCGGAATGGTAGAGCAGCTCGCCCGAAAGATCGAACACCTTCCCGCCCGCAGCGTCCGTTGTGCTGCCGGCAAAGGAGATCGTCACATCGGAGGAAGCGAGCGTAGCGACGGCGGCGCCCGCAAAATCGAGCAATTCGCACAGATCGTCCACCGTCATCAGCTCGGACGCTCCTTCCTGCGGCGCTTGAGCCGACGGCGCGACCTGCGCGGACAGCGTGCCCGCAAGCACGATGTCGCCGAGCGACGTCTCACCCAAAACCAGGGCAAGCCCATCCTGCGTCATGCGCAGATCGAAGACCATACCGCCGTAGCAGAGCGTTGCAAAGCTGCCCTCCGCCTGTGTGGCGCCGCCGAAGGAGAGCCCCCCGATGAGTGAGGGAAGATCGAGCGACGAGAGAAGATCGGTCGCCGCCGATCCCGCGCCCAACTGCGCGCAGAGCGCCTGTACCGTGGCGGGAAGTCCTTCGCCGCTTACCGAACGGTTCAGGATGGCGGCAATGCGCGCGTAAACTTCTTCAAACGTATCTCCAAGTTTTTCCAGTTCGCTGTAGCGCAGTTCCACGCCGACGCTGCCGTAGACGATACGCACGCGCGCATCGTCGGCATCCACGGCGATGGTCTGCCGCGTTTCGCCCACCGTGATCGCAAGATCGAGGGAGAGCGCAAAACCGTTCTTCCACGAGAGCACGCCGTTCTCCACGGCAAGCGTGAACGCCGTGTTTTTATACTGCAGCGAGAACGTGCCGCCGAGCGCGATACGCCCGTCCGCAAGAATGCGTTCCGCCGTGCCGAGCAGCGGCGTCAGATCGGCATAGCCGGCGTAGTCCTCCGCCTTTACCGTGAACGCCTGCGCGCCGGAAAGCTGCGCCGTGACGCCGAGCGCCGAGACCTGCACGCCGCCCTGCGTTGCCGCAAGGGTCACGTCGCCGAGCGCGAAGTCCACGCCGAGCGAAGCAAGCAGTTCGCCGCCCATCAGGGCAAGCGAATTTTCGCCCACCGTGAGCATGCCGCCCAGATCGATGGAGAGAAGTTTATCCAGAATATCGCCCAGCGCGAACTGCACCTGCACATCATCCGCGCCCAGGATCCCCGTCAGGAAGGCGAGCGCGTCGGACGCGTTGAGGCGGAATTTCGCCCCCTCGAGCGACAGATAGACCCAATGTTCGCGGTCTTCACCCTCGCCCGCCGCCGTATAGGCGAACGAAAGCGATTTTTTCACGACGTTCTCTCCCTCGCCGAACGCGACGGCAAGTTCGCCCTTCACGCCGAAGCCGTGCATGTCGAGCATGAGCGTGCCGTCGAGGACGAGCGGCGTTCCGCCCGCCTGCAGCGCATAGGAAATCTTTGCCGAGAGCGCATCCCCCGCGAACAGTTCGCCCAGCGACGCGACCAGACCGCTCACATCCGCGCTGTCCGACATGTCGCGCGCGGAGAGATCTTCCTGCGAATAGGCGAGCCGCGCGGCGATCTGCATGCCCGCCACGCCGAGCTGTGTAGTGACCTCGCCCAGCGAGATCGCACCGTCCCGGATCGCAAAGGTAAAGCGCACGGGCAGTTCCAGCCCCATGAGCGAGAGCGTGGAAGTGAGCGTTGCCTGCGTGCCGTCCCCCGACTGTTCGAGCGTGCCTGCACCCAGCTGTTCGAGCAGGGCGTCCGTATCCAGCTCCAACCCGCCCTGCGCGCCCGCAAACAGGCCCGCCAGCGTAGCGGGGTCAAGGCGCACCTTGTTTTCGCCGAGCTGCAAATAGACATTTCCGCCCTCATAGGCGGCATAGACGCTGCCGAATTGCGCGCGCAGCGAAAAGTCGGACATATCGGTGGCGTCCACCCATACAAGCCCCGAAAGCTCCCTGCCGTCCACCGTCAGGTCAACGGCAAAGGTGACGGGCTGTGTGAGCACGGGGGCGAACGCCTCGGCAAGCAGGTCCGCCGCCGTCAGAGCGCCGCCCTCGGGCGCACCCGTGGCGGGCTTGTCGGCATACGCCTTGAAGTAACTTTCATACGCATCGGAATACGCTTTATCCGTACCGTATTCATAGGTGGTCAGGTAGTTCGCCGTGCACTTTGCATCCAGCCCCTTGGTAGCGGTGTATGCCTCGTCGATATAGGAAGAGAGCACCTGCCAAGTGGAGTCGAACGTGTAGGTGACTGTGATGTGCTCAAACGTGGGAAGCTTGTTCAGCCCACCCGTTACCATCATCTGATTGACGTAATATGCCGGCGCCTTGTCGGTAGCGGGATCGAGATAGTACGTCTGCGTATAGGTGCCGTCGCCGTTATCGGTGACGGGGCTCGCGTCCAGAAGCGTCTCTTCGTTGATGACATAGACGGAAAAATCGGTGCCGGGAAGCCCGCGCGATTTCTTGTAATCCTCAACGGACATGTTGCCGTAGGGCTCGCCCTCCTTCCAGGGCGTATCGATCCCGTTATAGCCGGACGGGGACACCGACGCCTCGCGCCAGATGACGCGGTCCCCCGCCCAACAGAACTGAAGCGCAGAATTGATGAGGCTGGAAGTGGTGATGTCCGTCTGGATAAGCACGCCGTCCGAATACTGCTTCCATGTGCTCACATGCTGGGAAAGCATTGTGTTGACATCGCCGTCCATCTGCGAATACCATGCGCTCTGCCCGCGGAAACGGGCATTCATATAGCCGATATTTTCAAGAGCCGAGTGCATATCGGGCGTAGACCCGTCCGTCGGCACCGCATACATGACCGTTTCAAAGCCCTCTTCCACCGTGTTGGGCGTTGCGCTGTTGAAGAACAGCGCGTTGATGCCAAACGTACCGCCCACCAGGATGGCGCATGCAGAGGAAGCCGCAAGCACTTTGGTGAGCCTGCGGTGATGCTTTGCCTTGAGCCGAAGCCCGCCCTTCCCCTTGCGGACGGGACGGGGGATATGGTCCCCTTCCAGTGTGGAGAGCTCCGTATCGACCTGTTTCCTGTTCTTTTTCATACTCATTCCCTCGCCGCGCCCGGGCGCAGCGCTTTGTAACAAATTATTATGACACGATTTTAACACGACTATGACAAAATGTCAACAAAATATATGACATTTTTCATGAGAAAATATTACCGCCGGTAAATTTTCCGGGACACAAAAATGCCCTCTCGTCAAGAGAGGGCATTTTTGCAGATATTTGTTTTTACGCGTCCGTCAGGGCGCGCACGAGCGTTTCTTCCACCGAAGGACGGGAGAAGAAGTCGCGCGGGATCTCCCCTTCGACGGGCGTGTCGAGCACGACGCGCCCCCGCTTGAGCACAATGACGCGGCGGGCAAGAACGGCTGCCTCGTGCACGTCGTGCGTGACGAACACCACGCCCTTCCCGTGCCGGGCGCAAAGCTGCGCGACGAGCCCGAGAAGGCTCTTTTTGAGCGAGAGATCGAGCGAGGAAAAGGGCTCATCCATGAGCAGAAGCTCATGCGGATACAGGAAGGCGCGCGCAATGGCAACACGCTGGCGCTCGCCGCCGGAAAGCTCGCGCGGGTACGATTTTTCCCGTCCTGCAAGCCCAACCTTTTCCAGCATATCGCCCACTGCGCCCCACTGCGCGCGGGGCAGCACGAAGCGCAGATTGGCTTCGACTGTAAGATTTGGCAAAAGCTTGGGAGATTGAAAAAGATAGGAACAGGGCAAACGCCCCTCCACCTTCCCCTCACAGGAAGTCTGTCCCGCAAGCACATTGAGCAAGGTGGTCTTGCCCGCGCCGCTCTCGCCGAGCACCGCGCAGATCTCCCCTTCGCGTAACTCGAGACACACATCGTCGAGCGCGATGCGCTCGTCGTATTTTTTTGTCACATGTTCGAGGGTCATGCGCGCCACCTCACGATAAGAACATAGGCAAGCCTGCACAACCCTTCAAGCGCAAAGCCCATGAGCAATACGAGCAGCGTGAGCGCCATGAGCCGCGGCATGTTGAGGTACATCTGCGCATCCTGCATCATGCCGCCCAGCGAGCGATAGGTGGAGGCGAGCACTTCGCCCGAGATGACCACCTTGAGCCCCAGCGAGAAGATGCCGCCCGCCTGTTTGAGCATGACAGGCGCGGCAAGGGGCAGATACATTTTGCCGATGCGCCGCCCCAAAGGTACGCGGAAAGCGCGGGTGAGCTCGCCGTATTCCTCCCCTACCTCGTCCAGCGCGGCGAGCGCGGCGGCATAGACGGCGGGAAAGAGGACGAGCGCGGAGACGATGACGGGCACCGCGGAGGGCGTCGTCCACAAGAGCAGCATGAGGATGACCGCCATCGTGGGCACCGTGCGCACGACGGAGACGATGGGCGCAAAGAAGGCGCGCAGCCACCCGAAGAGGCGGGCGCAGACCGCCATGGCGATGCCGAGCGCCATGGACGCAAGAAACGCCCACAGCGTACGCAGAAAGGTATTCCAGAAAGCGCGCCAAAAGGACGCATCGACCAGGATACGTCCCATTTCCGAGAGAGCGTCCCAGAAGGAGGGAAGCACATAGTCATTGCGCACCGCATAGTAGGCGATCAGCCAGGCAAGCCAGAGCGCCGCGATCGCCGTAAGCGACAGGAGCGCGTTTTGGTACTTTTTGCCCCATTTCACGGCTGATAATAGAAGGCGTCCAAGACGACGGAAGTAAAGTCGGGGCTGATGGCGATGAGCTCGGCAAGGAAGGTGTTGACGCGTTCCTTGCACGCCTGCGCCGCCGTGAAGCGCACCGAGCAGTTGGCGATGACTGTGGAATTGAGGTTATCGGCGTTGAGAGAAGGCGTCATTCCCTGCGTGTACTTGTCCGCAAGCAGCGCAACGACCTCGGAGGGGTCCGCCTCGGCAAGGAACTGCGCGCTGCCCTCCATATACTCTATCATATCCCCGACCATTGCGGCGCCGTAGCTGTCCCCGATGACAGAGGTCTTTGCCACGAGCACCGCCTGCGGATAACCCGTGCCATCGCCGTAGAGCGCCTGCAGGCTGCCCGCGAGCTTGAAGGGATTTGCGCTCGAAGCCGTGGCGTTGAGCTTGGAAGTCGCAGCGGGCTCGGGGCAGAGATAGTAGTCGCACCCGCCCGCAGGCGTCACGCCAGACGCCGCATCTTGGATGGGCTGCAGGTTGACCTTGTCCGTGGCCTCCGTCGTCTCGCTGGAGAGGATCTGATAGTCAAGTTCGTTTGCTTTCAGCACCGTCTGAAAGGTAAGTCCGGGCACGTTGTTCAGCTGAACGACGCCCACCGTCTTGCCGACGAGCACGTCGAGGCTGTCCGTCGTGAGCTGCGCGTTGTCCCCCGTCGTGAGGAAGTACATGTTGCCGTTGGTGACCGTGCCCAGCATCCGGTAGGTCTCGCCCGTGCCCAGAAGCTTTGCCGCCGCATTGACAGGCAGCACGCAGAAGTCCGCTGCGGGGGATTCGCCCGTCACCTGCGCGGTGATGGTGCCCGACGCGACGATATGGAACTCAAAACTGCCGTCCGTCGATTTGTCGATGGCATTTGCAAGTGCAAGCGCGGGCGCGCCGTCGGGCGCGTAGACGGTATAGACGGGCGGCTCGGGCGCGCCGTTCTCGCCCGAGTTGTCGTTCTCTGGCGTGCAAGCTGCAAATGCGGCGAGCGCCGCCGCGCTCATGGCGAGCGCCATGGCAAGTGAAATTACTTTTTTCATATCTGACCTCCGAAAAATGTTTATCTGAACAATGCCTTTGCCGTGACGCCGTCCAGCCGCCCGATCTTGCCCGTGAGGGCGTTGACCGCAGCCGACGGCGCATCCAGCACGACGCACAGGACGGAAACATTCCGTTCCCGATAGGGTATTCCCATGCGCCCGACGACGTATTCCCCGTATTCGGAGAGATACCCGTTGATCTTTTCCGCCTCCTTCCTGTCCTCGACGATGACGGAAAGCACGCACAGCCGTTTTTCTTCCATAAAAATTCTCCCCATGCCCGCGCGGACATGGGGAGAGAACGCACCGTGTGCGTATCTTTTTTTGCTCGTCCCCTTTACGGTCAGACCGCTCTTTCCGTTCAGGCAGGGAACATTATACTACAATCGGAGCGGCGCGTCAAGCAAATGACGCGCCGCAGCCTTCCCGATTTATTTTCCGCGCACATATGCCTTGCCGCCGAGCAGCAGGATCATTTTGACTGCCGCAAGCGAAAAGTCGTCCGCCTCCACCTCGAGCGTCTTGGTGAGCACGCCGCGGGCAAGCACTTTGACGGCCGTTGCACGCTTATCGAAAAACGGAATCCGCTCGCGCATCTCGTCGATGGTGACGCGTTCTCCGTCCGAAAAATATTCGCCGAGCGTATCGATATTGACGATCGTCTGGCGGAAATTATCGCTTGAGCGCTCTGCGGGAAGAATGAGCGCCTCCTCGTCCGTCATCAACCGTTCGGCAGCCGTCACGCTCACGCGATGCTCCGCCGAAGGATCGCTCTCCCGTTCGGGCTCCGGAACGGGCGCGGGCGCCTCCTCCGGCTCCTCGGGCTGTTCCACGTCCTCGCCGGGCAGGTCGTCCTCCTCCGGATCTTCAGGATCCGCGAAGTCCTCCGGCAACTGCGTTCCGCCCGCGCCGTCCGTGCGACGGCGCACTTCCACAATGCGCACAAGTCCGCGCTCGATGAGCGAAGCCGTATCCTCAAATGGAATTGCGGAATAGTCCTGCGGCTGCGCTTCCCCGCGGATACCGTTCGCCGCTGCAACGGCCGCTGCGATAAGATCCGCCGCATAGCGGCAGCGCCTGTCATTTCTGATGCGATAAAGAAGGGGCGTCTTTTCGAACTTGGCGTGTTCGGAGGCGTCTTCCACAAGATATTTGCTGCCCTCATACCGCGCAGGAGAGAGCGCCAGATAAAGGCGCAGCGTCTTGCCGCGGATGACGAACTTGGCGATGGTCGTTCTGCCAAGGCGGAACGCCTCATGCTGCCAACTGCGGCGCGCCGTCACCTTCTGATAGGAGAGCAGCTCATTCTTGAGCGCAGAATACCACTTTTTGAGCGCCTCGTCCCCCTGAATGAGTTTTGCCTCAAAGCTCTTATCGTAGCGTACGCGCACAAACCAGCCGTCCTCCGCGACATAGGACACGCGCACGGGCTTATCCTGCGCGTCGTCCTGCGCATCGGTAGGGGCAGGCTGCAAGATCTCTTCCCTCCCCTCTTCCGGCGGACGGACTTCACCGCCTGCAGAAGCCCGCTCCCGTTCGGAAAGCATCTGACCGCCCTGCGTCTCTTCGTCCGAAGGGACCTCCGCCGATTGCTGCGCTCCGACCGCGGGAGCCTCGTCTGCGGCGGGAAACGATCGCTGCGCTTCGCTCTCGGGAACTTCATCAGCAGGGGTTTCCACCGGCTGCTCCGCAATCATAGCCGGGCTTTGCACGGCGGCAGAAAAAACTTCTTCGGGCAGCTCCTCCGAAGTCTGCCCGCCGGGAACGGACGCATCGTCCGTGCGCGGGCTTTCCGGGGAAGAAGATGCGGGCGCGTCCTTCTCCTCTTCACCATCGTTTTCGCCATTGCTGCGTTTTTTTCCGCAGGCAAAAATGACGGCAAGCAGAATGAGCAGCGCCAATAAAAAACCGACGACCGCAAACAGAATGATATGCAGCGGGGTGATCGCCAACAACAGAAGAGCCATATTTTTTTCACCTCCATACTTATCAGAATGTATTATATCACAGAGTACCCCTTGCTTGTCAATACTTTCGCCAAAATTTTTATAGCAGAACAAAATAATCCATACGGTGTAAGTTAAAAGGAGTTCTGCCGGGCCATCACGGCAGAACTCCCTGTTATCTTGATCGATCAGACATAAATAATACTTATAGTAAGATGCAGATGACGCCGCCCTTTCCTTCGTTGACGATCTTGGTGAGCGTGCGACGCATCTTGCGCTGCGCCGTTTCATCCATCGAACGGTTTTTGGCAACCAGCTCCTCGCCGAGCGTTTCCTTCAGCGTGCGTCCGAACATGTTGGTGTTCCACGCCCGTTCGGGATCCTGCTCAAGGCTTTCGGAGAGCTGTTTGACAAATGCGGCGCTCTGCTCCTGCGTACCGAGAGCGGGGCGCACTTCCCCGCGCACATCCACGCGGATCACATGATAGCTGGGTGCATCCGCCCGAAGGCTCACCCCCACTCTGCCGCCCCGCCTGACGAGCGCAGGCTCGGCAAGGTGCATCGCCTCTTCTTCGGTTGGAACGATGCCGTAGCCAAACTCCTGCGCATCGGCAAACGCCTGCTCGACGCGGTCATACAGCTTTTTTGCCACGGAAAGATGCGTGCAGAAACGCATGAGCGAGAGGTCGTCCGAAAGGTCCTCGCCGCACTGTTCGCCGAGCACCGAATAAAAGACGCCTTCCTTTGCCTGCACACGGCAATGCACGCGCCCCGTTGCGGCATCCATCCGGATATCGGCGGGCGGAAGCAGCCGCTCGCTGTCCGAATACAGCGTATCGAGCAGAGCGCAGTCACTCATTTTCACGAGCGAAGGCGCAACCGAACGCACACCCGAAAGGATCTCTGAAATGATCGGACTCTCCGCCCCGAGGATGCGCATCCAGTCAGGCAGGTCGATGTCCACGCAGGCAACGGGAAATTCATAGAGCACCCGTTCGAGCACCGAAATGAGTTTTGCCGCGTCCGCCTCCTCTACGTTGAATGCAAGCACGGGCGCCGCATACTTTTCCTGCAATTCGGCGCGAAGTTCCTCCGCCGCAGCGCCATCGCGGCAGTTGAGCACGATGACATAGGGCTTCCCCAGCGCATGCAGTTCTGCCTGCGCCTTCTCCTCCGCTCCCTCATAGGCAGAGCGGGGCAGATCGGTGACGCTGCCGTCCGTTGTCACAAGGATGCCGATGGTGGAATGATCGCGGATGACGCGGCGCGTGCCGTCCTCCGCCGCCTGCCCGAAGGGAATGCTTTCCTCGTTCCACGGCGTACGCACAAGACGGGGCACGCCGTCCTCTTCAAAGCCGGTCGCCCCCTCGACGGGAAAGCCCACGCAGTCGATGAGCCTTACGCGCGCCACCGCGTCCTTCACCTTGAGCTGCGCAGCCTCCTCCGGAACGAACTTGGGCTCGGTGGTCATAACGGTGCGACCGCTTGCAGCCTGCGGAAGTTCGTCCGTATAGCGTTTCTTTTTGGCGCCCGTCACCTGCGGGAGCACGAGCTCCTGCATGAACTTCTTGATAAAGGTGGATTTCCCCGTCCGGACGGGACCCACCACGCCGATGTAGATATCCCCGCCCGTCCGCGTTGCGATGTCCTCATATACCCCGAATGACTTCATACCGTATTCCTGCCCTCCGCAAAAAAACATTGCTGAAATACTGTATGCGACAGGCAGACAAAATATGACGGGCGGCGCACATACACCATGGCGCCGCCCGAAAGCCGCCCTTGCAATCTGTTTATGTGCGCAGGCAAAATCGCATTTAACATGCCTTAATGCGAAGGGCATATTTGTCTGCCCCACCCTGCCCTCCCCTTACAATGGGGAGGCAAAAAAGTTCTCCTTTACAAAGGGAAGGTATAAATGAAAGTGGTTCTCTTGCAAAGTTCATATGAACATGATATTAAATCACGCACGCAAGCAGATGTCTCGCGCAAATGGAATTTTGCGCCATGTCGAACCTTTGACTCTTGTGCGCCGCTTCATCGAATCCCACCTGCAAGCAAGGCTTTCTCCTCGCATCGGGCAGGCAAAAATGTCTTGCTTATAACATTTTCGACTCGTGCATACACTGAAAGCCCGAACTGAGGTTTTTGCCATCGGCAGGGCAAAAACCATGCCAAACACAGGGTCTGCCCGTGTGAGACTAACGAGAAGGAGCCGCACCTTTCGGGGCAGCTCCTTCGGCGTTTTTCTTCAAATCACGGAATCATTTTAACCGCAGCTAACGGCAAAGATTTTTACCTTTGCAAAAAGATTTGCATGAACAAGCTATTAAATCTTATGCGCAAGGAAGGTTGCCTTCCGCTGCGCGCCCCTATTTGACGCTCACGCGGCTTTCGCGGAAAGGTGAATGCGCGGGCACTATATCGTTGCGACTGCCCGCGCAGAGGAAAACCCGCGGTCAGCCAAAGGCGTGCCCGCGGGTTGTCTTTTTCCTCACGAGATTTCTTTTTGTCAGTTCAAAAAGAAATCTGTGAACTCATTCCAATTCAAACGCACCCGTATAGAGCTGATAATATTTGCCCTTTTGTGCGATGAGCTGTTCGTGCGTGCCGCGCTCGATAATGCGGCCGTGCTCAAGCACCATGATGACATTGGAGTTGCGCACCGTGGACAGTCTATGCGCAATGACAAACACCGTTCTTCCCTCCATCAGCTTATCCATACCGCGCTGTACGATCGCCTCGGTGCGGGTATCGATGGAGGAAGTCGCCTCGTCCAGGATCATGACGGGAGGATCGGCGACTGCCGCACGGGCAATGGACAACAGCTGACGCTGTCCCTGCGAAAGATTTGCGCCGTTCTGGTAGAGCATCGTATTATAGCCCTCCGGAAGACGGGTGATGAAGTCGTCTGCGCCAACGAGCTTTGCCGCAGCAACGCACTCCTCGTCCGTTGCATCCAGCCTGCCGTAGCGGATATTGTCCATGACCGTACCCGTAAACAGGTTGGTATCCTGCAGCACCATGCCCAAAGACCGGCGCAGATCTCCCTTCCTGATCTTGTTGATATTGATGCCGTCATAGCGGATCTTGCCGTCTGCGATATCATAGAAGCGCGTCAGCAGATTGGTGATGGTCGTCTTGCCCGCGCCCGTCGCGCCGACAAACGCAACTTTCTGCCCGGGCTTTGCGTACAGACTGATATCATGCAGAACGATCTTTTCAGGCACATATCCGAAGTCCACGTTGAACAGGCGCACATCGCCTTCCAGCCTGGTATATGTGACGGAGCCATCCGCCTTGTGCGGGTGTTTCCACGCCCACATTCCCGTGCGCTCTTCACACTCGGTGAGCTGCCCGTTGACTTCCCGCGCATTGACGAGCGTGACATATCCTTCATCCGCTTCGGGCTGTTCGTCAATGAGAGAAATGATGCGCTGTGCACCCGCGATACCCATGACGACCGAATTGATCTGATTGGATACCTGACCGATGTTGTTGGAGAACTGACGCGTTGTCTGCAGGAAAGAAACGATCAGCGCGGGTGTAAACAGGCTCATTCCCACGACGCTGATATTTTCAAACCCGTTTGCAGCAAAGACAGCCCCGAGAATGGCAACGACAACATACATGACGTTGCCGATGTTGGCAATGATGGGCATGAGCATGTTGGCGTAACGGTTTGCCTTATCCGTCTGTTCGAAATGATAGCCGTTGACCTTGTCGAAATCCGCCTTTGTTTCCTCTTCGTGGCAGAACACCTTGATAATCTTCTGTCCCTGCATCATTTCCTCCACGAAGCCCTCTGTGCGCGCCACTGCACGCTGGGTAGCAAGGAAGAACTTGCTTGCGCCGCCGCCCACAAGTTTGGTGACAAACACGATAGCGACGATGCCGACAAGAATGACAAGCGTCAGATAGACGCTGAAATAGAGCATGATCCCGAGCAACGTCAGGCACATGATGCCCGAAATGAGCAGTTGAGGGATGCTCTGTGCGATCATCTGTCGAAGCGTATCGATATCGTTCGTATAATAACTCATGATATCGCCGTGGTTGTGCGTATCGAAGTAGCGGATGGGAAGATCCTGCATACCGTTGAACATCTGCTCACGCATCTTACGCAGATATCCCTGCGTGATGATCGCCATCAGCTGCGTATACACGGCGCCCGCAATAAGCGAGACGGCATACATGCCGATGAGCAATCCCATGATCCCTGCCACAGCGGGCGCAACTTCCGCCCAAGGGAGCGTTTGTCCGAGATGGGCGGGATTGCCCGGATTTGTCGCATCGCCAAGCAGCGTATACAACTGCTCCATGAAGAGGGCAGGGACAGACGAAATCGCGG
>CAJFNH010000018.1 GCA_904394195.1 Candidatus Gallimonas caecicola | reverse complement strand
GACGCTGGAAAGACACATCCAGAAAAAGGGAAACAGACAGGTAAAGGCGATCAAGCCCAGAAAAACATATGCCGCAGCGATTCCTGCCACTCTGCCGGGGCTGTTCTTTTTGCGGAAGTGTGTCACATTTGGTTGCGTATGTACTGTCCTATCTTCCATGATCCGCCCCTCCTTATTCGCTGTAGACCCATTTATCGGAAATCTTGAACTGCAGCAGCGTGATGAGCATGATAGCGATCGCCAGCACAAAGGATGCCGATGCCGCCACGCCGTACAGACTTCGGTTGATGCCGTAGTTCCAGACGTAATAGACGATGGTTTGCGCGCCCACATGTCCGTTGGCGAACACCTGCGCATCGGTATAAGCCTGAAGGTTGCCGATGAATCCCGTACAAAACAGGTAGAACAGGGTGGGCGAAATGAGCGGGACGGCGATCTTCAGAAATTTTGTGACCTCGCCGGCGCCGTCCAGTTCCGCCGCCTCGTAGTAATCCCGTCCCACGGAAGTGAGCGCGGCAAGGCAGAGGATCATGGTCCTTCCGATGGAGCCCCACGAACTCTTGATGATGATCGCCACCTTGATCCAGCCGTTATCCGTCAGCCATGGGATATCCCATCCCGTAAGCTGATTGATGATACCGTATTCGTTGTCGAAAATATACCGCCAGATGATGCTCATGGCGACTGCCGACGAGACGACCGGCACATAGATGAGCATGCGGAAGATACGCGAGCCGCGGATGATGTCGTCATGCGAAAGGATAATGGCAACGATCAGTCCGAGCAGAATGCCGATGGGCACGCTGCAAAGAAAAATAAGATTGTTCACGACCGCATTCTTGAACGCCGTTCCGTAGGTGATGTGCGTGAACAGCTGAACGTAGTTGTCAAACCCGCACCACAGATCGTCGATACGCGTGATGAAGGGCTCCGTTTCCATGCGGGCATAGTAGTCGGTAAAGCTGTACAAGAGCGCAAACAGCACGGGGATCAGCGTAAAGATGATGAGCCCGACATATTTAATGGAGATGAACGCCAACGCCGTCCAGTTTTCCCTGCGCTTGAGCGTACTCCTCTTTTTATCCTTGTTTTTCACGGGCACGGGAGCGATCGTCTCCTCCGTCCGGATACTCTCGGTCATAACTCCTCCTTGTGTTTCCGCCGCCCGTTGGGGCGGCGGAACATTCCGTTACATTCTGTGCAAGCGGTCGTAGTTCTCTTCAAGCGCAACCTGCAGTTCGGGCGCATATGCCGCGAGCGCCTCGCGCACGTTCACCCATGTGCCGTCCGCCTTGGGCTCCCAGAAGGAGCCAAAACTCCCCGTTGTGCCGCCCATGAACTGATTGAGCGAATTGAGCCAGGTCGCATCGAGCGTAAAGCTCTCCGCGCGGTATCTGCCCGTCACCTTATCGGTATATTCGTTGCCGTTTGCGTCCGTCTTCGTTCCGCCTACGCCGTCCACGACGTCGATCCACACGCTGCGGTTTGTGGGGCAGGGATCGTCCTTCCCCGTCTGCATGGCGATAAAGTCATACTGGTCGGTCGCATACTCCTGCGCAAGGCTGATGAGGTTGGGGATGCACTGTCCGCGCTTGTACTGCGTGCGCTGCGAGGTGATGTCCGTGGAAAGATATTTGACCAGTTCGAGCGCAGCGTCCTTATAGGGACAGTTGTTGGAGATGGCGTAGCACATGCCGCCGATATACGCCGTGGAGACGGCGCCCTCCGCCATGCCGACGGGAACGGGCGCGATGTTCCAGGTGAAGTCGCACGTCTGCCAGTAGTCCTTGGTCTTCCAGGGGCCGGTCGCCGAGAAGTAGAAGAGCGATCTTCCGGAGGAGAACACCGTTTCGCCGCCCGACGAAACGGTACCCGCCGCGGGAAGGATGCCCTCTTTATACATATTCTGCACAAACTCGATCGCCTGGGCAAAGTTTTCCGTGTCGATTGCCTGATTGCGCGCCGTATCGTCCGTGAAGTAGTTGGCGTTGTTGGAGTAGATGACGCTCTGCATATCATAGCCGGAGCACACGTACTCGTCCTGCCCGAGCACCGTCTTGAGCTTCTTGCCGATCTCAAGGAAATAATCGAAGGTCATGGGCTCGCTGACGCTCATCACTCTGTCGATATCGATCTTGTCCGCATCGGACGCCGTGGAATTGTACCTTGCAACGTAGTCGCGCAGCTTATCCTCATTGTAGGCAAGCGCAACGGGGCCCTGATCCTTGGGCAGACCGTACATGCCCGCGTCCTCGGTGATGCCGCACGTCTTGGTCTCGTGGTCGAAGTAATAGACCTCATACCCGTTCACATACATGTCGTCAAGGATGGACTCGTCCACATAGGGACGGATATTCGCGAGCTTGCCGGACGCCGCAAACGACGTGAACATGATATTGTTGAGCATGAACACGTCGGGCAGATTTTTACCCATACCGTCGAGCGCGATGTTGTACGCCGTGCCGTCCGTCCACCACTCGAGAGTGACCACAATGTTGTCGTGCGTGGCGTTGAAATCGTTGACGAACTGCAGATAGTTGGCGCGCTCGGTATCCACGTCGCGCCCCGCAAGCGTGATCTGCACCGTCTTGCCCGACTCGAGCGAATTCCAGCTGTCCGGATCGGTTTCGGGCGGTTTCGTCACACTCCCGCCGCTGCTCGGTCCGCAGGCGGCAAGCGCCGTCATGCCGATCACGCAGGTGAGTGCAACTGTAAACAAATTTCTCTTTTTCATGATTTTCCTCCTTATTTTGTGACGGGAAGCTCCCCGTCGATCAGATTTCCGTATAGATAAAATTGCTGAAGAGCAGGCTGGAATCACGCTCCGCAAAAAAGGTGATATAGCCCGAGAGGTAGGCGTCGGGGTCGAAATATTCGATCGCCGTCACGCCGTTGAGCAGAACGGTGATATTGCCGTTGTCGCAGCGGACGGTGACGGTCGCCGTCACGCCGTTCGCAAGCAGCGCATCGGAGGAAGGACGAAGCCCGCCCAGCCGTTCCGACTTGTTGTAGTTGTACTTGTACAGGCCGACGTAATAGCCGCCCAGCTGCAGATAGTACCCCACAAACCCGTCGCCGAGCGTTATGGTGGAACTGTCCGTGTACGAATACTCGTTCATGCGGAAGAGGATGCCGCCCATGCCGCTCGTGTTGACCAGCCTGACGTCCACCGAGAACTCGTAGTTGGCGATGCCCTTGCTGCCGAAGCGCGCGAGCGTTCTGACGTCGCTGGTATTGGTCATGAAGCCCGCCTGCATGAAGGAGAAGCGCGTTCCCAGCAGAACGGAGAAGAGCGAGGCGTCCTCATTGGTGAGCGGGTCGCTGACTTCGCCGAGCGCGTCGGCATTTTTCACGGTGGATACGTTCACGAAGTCCAGCGTGCCGCTGTAGACGCGCAGCTTGATGGTGTGCAGCCCCTCCCCTACGGCAAAATTGCCCGCCTGGAAGTTGATGTACTCGCTCTCGCCGAAGTTCGTATCGGCGGGGATCTCCATCATGGTGATGGCCTCGTTGTCCACGATGACCTCGAACACGCAGCCCGCGCTCTCTCTGCCCAGCAACAGGTTGAGCGCATAGTTGCCCTCGGCAGGGGAATTGACGGCGTACTTGACCCAGTCGTTCCTGCCCAGCACGAGCGCCGTTGCGCCCAGGCTCTCCACCGTCTTGGTCTTTTCCGGCTCGCCCTGCCGCACGCCGTCCGCCCGCACGGAGGCGCCGCCCAGCTGCCAGCCGCGGTTTTCGCCCTTCATGTAGGCATATGCCGCCCAGGAGCCCGTCAGGTCCTTGATGCCGTCAAAGTCGGAAGTGCCGAAGGCGTCGTTCGTGAACTCTGTGGAGGATGGCACGGCGCCCTGCGCATAGCCCACGCGCCCCGCGCCGATGCTCCCGTCCAGCGTTGCCACGAGCATGTTGTCGTAGTAGATCTGCGAGGACGAAGCGCCCGAGACGAATTTGACCGTGTGCACGGCGGAGGCATTGGTGGAGAGGGCGATATTGGCCGTGGCAAGCTCGCTGCGGGCGCCGCCCGCAACGCGCGCCACGGTGAGCGCGGTGCCCTGCGCCGTGACGATGAGATAGTCGTCCGCCGCGCGCATGCCGGCAACAGCGCTGCCCGCCCCGTCCGTGAGCGTGAAGTTACATTCCGCCGTAAAGACATCCTGCGTCTCCTGCGCGGAGAGCTGCATGCCCCCCACCGTCTCCAGCTCGCTTGCGGCAGCGCTGTAGTCGGGCATGGCGGGTTTGGTCTTCTGATAGTTGCCCAGACCGTTGGTCAGAACATAGGAGCCGTTGGTGAAGTACTGCGTGACGTTGTACTTGCGCGTACCCGTGCCCGTCTCGTTCTTGTAATTGACGCGGTTGGCATTGTGATACGCCGTCCAGACGCTGTCCATATCGGGGCCGATGACGTTGCTCGCATGCCCCAGTCCGCGGTAGTCCGTGACCTGCTTGCTGCCGTCCACGCTCGCATAGCCGGGGAGCGCCTCGTTATCGAAGCCCGTGGAGAGAAGCGTGGTGTTGTTCCAGCGCGACGTGAGCCCCTCGAGCGGAGAGTCAGACGTCGTGTAGGAGTACGCCTCCTTATAGCCGGCGCTGTCCACATGGTTGCCAGTGTAGGTGAAGTAGCTGTAGCCGTTGCGCTTGAAATAGCCGGGACCCTCCGTCCAGCCGCCCAGATAGGCGTCCTCCACAATGTTTGCGGCGGTGTTGTCGATCTCCACCGTCACATTGCCGTCGGCGTCCTCGGGAAAGTCGATCTCAAACCAGGTGATGCGCGATTCCGCGATGGTGTTGTTGGCGCTGATAAAGTAGAGCTGCCCGTCGTCATGCAGGTAGAAGGAGCCGTCAATGCCCATGCCAAGATTGCCCGAGATGAGCTCGAAGGGACCCGTGGGCGAGGCGCTGCGGAAGAAGTAATGCCCCTGTCCGCGGCGGGATTCGCACATGTAGAACCAGCCCTTGTAGTAGACGACTTCGGGCGCGAAGGCAATGTAGGTTTCCGAGGTGGTAGCGGTGCTGTTGGGGTCGTACGCCCAGCCGCCCCACTCCCAGTCGACCAGGTTTTCAGACACCCAGCAGGGGATGCGCCCCGAGTACCGCTTTTCGCCGTTGAGCGAGGAATAGAGGTAGTACTTGCCGTCATAGCGGAACACATAGGGATCGCCGATATCGTAGACGTCCCCGTCGCCGTCATAAAATTCGATATAGTTGTTGTAGAACTCGTGCCCTTGAGCTGTAAGGTCCACGACCTCCTCGTTCTCGTCCGTCGGAACGCGGGTGGAGGCGTCGTAGGGCGGCACGGGCTCCTCTGCCGGCTGGCACGCCGTCAGCCCGAGCATCACGGCTCCCAGCACCGACGCCGCAGTCATGCAGATACGTTTGCGTTTTTTTCTGTTCATGCTTTCTTCTCCGTATCCCCCGCCCGCCGCGCGGCGGGCGGGAGCCGTTGCTCATCAGGATGACTGATCGGGAAGCGGCGTCTTGTTTTCGCCGTTCGCATCGCAGGTACCGCAGTTGGTATAGCTTCCGCCGTTATTCACTTGCCCGGCGATCGGCCTTGCTTCGGCACTGCCTGTGATCGTAGCTTCCGTGCTGTTGTAGCAGTTGGTCGCCGCAAGGCGCAGGCAGCCTGCAATGCCGCCAACCTGTGACGCACCGGTCACATCGGCAAAGTTGTAACATTCAGTAATCAGTGACCCGGTCGCCGAGGCTGTGCGGACGATACCGACGATGCCGCCCACCATGGTGCCCGTTGCAGCCGTGACCGTACCGTAATTTTTGCAGTTGGTCAGCAGAAGAACGCCGCTGTTGTGCGAGCCGATGATACCGCCGGTAAAAGCAAAACCACTTGCAATCGTACATGTGATATTGGCATAGTTTGTGCAGTTCGTCATCGTGAGCGCCGCATTAACCCAGCCGACAAAACCACCCACAAGGGACTGCGTGGAAGCGACTGTTCCGCGTACCTCGCTGTTTGTAATCGTAACCGCGCCACCCTGCACGATGCCGATAAGTCCTGCGGTATTCGTTTCCGTCGTGCTGATCGCGACCTCCAGCTTCAAATCGGAAATGGTCGCGCCGCCCGCATAACCGAACAGCTTGCTCGTCAGATTGGAGATGGTGTGCCCATCGCCGTCAAGATTGCCCGCGAAGCGGATAGTCGCCGACGTGCCCGCCGGCGTCCATGCGTGCGAGTTGAGGTTGATATCCTGCGTGAGGATGAAGTACACCCCTTCGTACGTCGTGCCGCCGTTGATGGTATCGGCAAAATACTTGAGTTCGGCGCCGCTCGAGATCTGATAAGGGTCTTCCTGCGTGCCGCTGCCGTTTGCATAGGCGGTGGCGGCGGTGGTGCCGTCCCAGCCGCTTGCGCTCTCCCACTTTGCAACAAGCGTCATATTTTCGATCGCTACGGTCGTTGCCGTGACGAGCGTATCGCCGTCATACCAGCCGAGGAAGCGCCAGCCCTCCCGGATAGGCACGGGCAGTTCGCCGATCGCCGCGCCTGCCGCGATGGTGCGGGACGGCTCGGAAACGGTCGCCCCGTCATCGCCCGGATCGAACGTGATGGTGACCTGCGCGACCTGCTCCACCCACTGCGCCGTGAGCGTGACCGTGCGCACCGTGGCGTCAAACGTCGTATCCTGCGTCACCGCCGTTCCGTTGTACAGCCATGCCACGAAGTCGTAACCGTTGCGCGTGGGCGTGGGAAGGGTGCCCAGCGCCGTGCCCGTAGCAAGGCGGATGGTCTCCTGCGCGCCTTCGGGAAGGTCGCCCTCGCCCGCGTCGAAGGTGATATCTGCACCGTTATCTGTGATGCGGATGTCCGAATAGGTCATGGTGGTGCCGGACGCGGGCTTGAAGCCGATATAGGCGCCCTTCACCTGCGTTTCGTAGGTGAATACGATGGTGCCGTCCACCATGCAGTGGATCTTATCCGCTTCGATGATGACGCCCAGCGTCACGGTGAGCGTTTCGCCGCTCGTCTTGTGCGCTTCATATGCCTCCGCATAGGAGGAGCCTGCAAGGGGCGCCACGGTAATGCGCTTGGAGTAGTCCGCACCCGCAAACGCGCCGTCCTTATACAGCTGGATCGCGCCGCGCGCACCCTCGTTGTTGTCGGACGAGCCGACGATGCGCAGCCAGTAATAGCTGTCGTTCGCGCCAAGCCCGGTGGCGCCGAACAGGATGCCGCTCACCCCGTACGAGGAGGAGTATGCAGGCAGCGTGATGTCGATCTCGAGCGTCTGCCCCACCTTCGCCTCAAAGCCGTTGACGAGCGTATCGGTGCTGCCCGTGTAGGTGCCGTCTGTCTCCGTCCAGCCCTCGCCCGTGAAGTCGTGCTCTTCCGCCTTGGCGTAGAGCGTGAACGCCTGCGTGCCGCCCGCGCCCGTCTGCGTGGGATCGACCGCGTTCAGATCGACGGGTCTGGTGCATTCTTCATCGTAGTACCACTCCTCCGAGAAGGTCCAGAAGGTCCTGGAAAGTTCGGGCGCCGCAAGCGGATTGCCCTCGTACCAGCCTTCGACGTCTGCAACGGTATAGCCGTCCACGCCCGTATCGAAGGAGACGGTGTAGGGCTGCGCGCCCTCCCTGCGCCAGCGCGCCGTCACGGTGAGCTGCCAGAAGCTGTCATCCAGCACCGTCTCGGCGGTGAGCTGCTTCGTCTCGCCCGTAAGATAATCGGTGTAATACCAGCCCGCAAACTCAAAGCCCTCGTACACGGGCGTGGGAAACGTGCCGATGGCGGCGTTGTAGGAGTACGTCTTGGTGACGATCTGCTCCCCGTCCATCCTGCCGTTCACCGCGTCGAACGTGACGCTCACTTCCTCGGCGGGCGTGATGGTGATATTATTGTAATAGACGTTGGTGGACTTGGAGCGCAGGCCCACGCGGGTGCCCGTCAGTTTTTTGCTGATGGTGCCCGTCAGGTTTTCCGTCGCCGACGAAGGCTTGCGTGCGCCGCCCAGCTCCACGCAGCAGTACTCAATGCCGTCCACGCCGATGTAGTAGCAGTTGCCGCTGCGGCGGACGGTATAGGTGAACGTCTCGCTCTCGCCGCTCGTAAGGTAGGCGGCGAACTTCTGCTGATAGGGCGTTCCGGCAAGATCGGTGTTCATGCCCATATAGTACAGCCGCCCGGGACCCTGTTCGTTGCCGTCTGCGTCCGTCCAGGTACCCCATACGTCGAGTGCGCCCTTGTTGGTGTTGTACGACTGGTTGGCGGCCGCCGAAATGAACAGATACATGTATCCAGTGCTGCCGTCGCCGAAAGAATCGGAGCTTTCAATGTAGTCGCTAAAGCCGAACACGGGGCCGCAGTCGTCGCCGTAGTCGGAAGGATCGGCGGGGAAAATCATATCGACGGAGAGCACCGTGCCGTCCTCAAAGGAGCCGACCGACGTGAGCTCGGTGTTGGCGCCGAACGACTTGGCGTAATAGCCGTCCTCGGTGAGTTCGTACTTGCTGTTCACGCCCGTATCGTAGAGCGCGTAGAAGTACATATCCACGGCGTCCATGCGGAAATCTTCGGTAACGGACTGATCGGTATTCGCCTGCACCCAGCAGATGAACTCGCAGACCGCGCTGCCGACCACCCTGTCATTTGGCGTGGGAAGATCGTTCACGCTGACCGTGGCGCCGTATTTATATTCCAGGGGATCGATGATCTGGTCCGTCTTGGTATCGAAGTAGATCTTATGTACGTTGCTCCAGCCTGCATAGAAGGTGAGCACGCCGTCCACCGCCTTGGACGTATCGATATTCGTTCTGTCCACGGGCTGAGTGCAAGCCGCGTCGTAAAACCAGCCGATGAACGAATAGCCGTACATTTCGGGATCGGTGCCGATGCTGGGCGTGGGCAGGTTGAAATTCACTCCGGGCGTATAGGTGCCGTCCTTTACCGCACCCCCCCCCTGTGTATCGTAGACCACGGTGTAGGTCACCTCTTCCTGCTGCGCCGGCTGACACGCCGTAAGCGCCACGCCTGCACAAAGCAGCATGACGAGACACAGGATGAGCCCCAAAGCTGTCTTTTTGAACGTCTTTTGCATTACTTCCTCCTTATCCTATCTTGATTTTGCGGCATAGCAGACCCGATCTTGCACTTTCCGCATATACCGACAATCTTTGCATTTTTATTGTAACACGGAATTTTCGCCTTTACAAGACAATTTTTTGTGCAAAAAATTCCAAAAAAATGGTATTCTCAATCATACGCAAAAGCGACTTTCCGTTTCTTTCTTTTCCATTATATCCCCCCCCGTGATCTGTCAATAGAAAATAAAAAATTCTTCCCGTGCATGTAAAATTTGCAGCAAAAAAGAACAGCCCCGCCGCGCGGGCAGAGCTGTCTGTAAAGGATGAAATGAAAATATTATGAGCTGTTCTGTGGGCGGGAAGATCACTTCTTCCTTCTTCCCTTGAGCTTTTCGAGGTCGACCTCTTCCACCGTCTTATCGGAGGGCTTGACAACGAACAGCACGATGATGATCACGGCAAGCACGGCGGAGATGGAGAAGAGAACGACGGACACCACGTTGTTCTGCAGCCACTGCGAAACGCCGGGGATGATATCCACGGGATTGCGCACCTCGATCGCCATGTAGGAAGTGACCGTGGCGCCCGTCTGCTCCGTGACCGTCAGCTCAACGAAGTAGATGCCCGATTCGCGGGGCGTGAAGGAGAGCGACGATTCCGGATCCCAGGCATAGTCGTTGTCGGTATCCTCCCACGCCTCATCGTCCTCCGTCACCTCGTCGTTATAGACGCGGATGGTGACAAGACTGTCGCGGTAAGAAGCATCCTCGGCAAAGAAGAGATCGTACGCATTGTCCACACATTCGCTGTAGGTGGGAACGTCGCCCTCGATCCTGCTCGTATCCACATAATACAGCGAATAGTCGGAGGCGTACCCTTCCAGCGCGATGACTTCAAAGGAATCGATGGAATAGGAGCGGTCGCGGTAACCGTAGTCCTGCGTGCCGGGATCTTCGATGCTGGCGCGGCCATAGTCGATGGTCGCCGTGAAGATGGGCAGGTACTCCTCGGAGATCTGCAGGTTTTCGCCGTTGCTGTCGTAGCCGACCGTATCGGACGAGAGCGTGACGAGATTTCCGTCCCTGTCATAGAGCTGCATCTCGTTGCCGGCGGCGTCTTCGGCGATGATGCGGAAGCTGTAAGTCCCCTCCTGCGTCACCTCAAAACGCAGATTGTTGTAGCTCAACGAGCTCTCGGAAGAAGGCGCAGAGCCGACCTCCTGCGATTCATGCCAATAGAAAATGGTAAAACTCAGATCGCGGTAATCGGCATAGTCGCTTCCGATCAGATCGCGCAGGGAAGGCAGATAGATATATGCGCCCGAGCCCGCGCTCGCCTCGTCGGCGGCAATGTCCACATCCGCCTGATAGGCGCTGACAGCGCTGTCGTACGCATCTTTGTCGGTGTAAACGTTGCTTTTCGTCTGCTCATCGGCAGCGACGCCCGTGATATAGGGGCCTTCCTGCTCGTCGGGCGTGACGACGATAAAGTCCCAGCTGCTCACATTGCCGTCCTCATCCTGCGCCGAGGAGAGCGTTTCCACGATGCCTCCCTCCGGCGTCGTGTCCGCGGCGTACCAGGAAAGGTAGACGTATTCGTCGCGGCGGTCGCCGTCGTCGCGGCCGCGGCCGTCATCCAGATTGAAGCGGATGGAAACATATTCGGAAGTAAGCTCGTCCGCTATCGACGCCGTGGGCATGAAGAAGGTGGACGTGGTGAGCGTGCTGTAGGAAGAATCGCTTCCCGTAGCGCTTTCGTCCGCGATCTCGTAGGTATTCTCACCCGTACTCTTTGCCATATAGTAGCTGCGGGTGACGCTCACGGAGTCGTCGCAGACGTCGATCGCCTCATAGGAAGTGAAGTTATAGCGCTGACCCAGGCGGAACGCATAGACATCCGCATTGACGGCGAGCACGGGAGGTGTATTATCCTCCACCATGCCCTCGCCGTTGAGCGTGAAATCCTGCCCGTTGAGACTCTTCATCAGAACGCTCGCCTGCGTGACCGAACCGCCGTCGGGCAGCTCCATCGTAAACGTGATGGGCGTATTGGGCGTGGAGGAGGAAGATGAACGATATTCGGCATAGTTTCCGCCGATGTTGGTGAAAGTGCCCGTTGCCTTCTGCACGTCGTTGACAAAGACGGTAACGGCAAAATTGCCCGCTCCGTCCGCACTCTCGGAAAAGTCGATGCGGATATCGTTCAGCGCGTCCGTTGCGTTTTCGGCAATGGTCGTCCAGTCGATCTCGGCGGAATCATTCTCAAGCGACTGCTGCTCGGCACTCTTGACGGCGACCTCCAGTCCGCCGTCCGTGCGCGGTCTGAAGAGCAGTGCATTGACTGCCTTTTCTTCTTTGCTGACGTTCTCTTCCGTGCTTTCAAAAGAAACGGTGTACAGTTCAAAGTCGTTGGACGCAAATGCAAACTCCATGCTGAAGTAGTTTGCCGTTCCGGGGTTGGCAAGTCCGGAAGTCTGCGTATCCCCTTCCGTATCGGAAGCAGAAGCAGCGGAATACCATTTATAGGCAAGATCGCGGCGGAAGTAGGTGCTGCCGCCATCGTTGAAGGTAAACTGCACATAGCTGTCATCCCCTTCGGATGCGCCCACGCTGCCGTTCGTGCCTGCCGAAAATACAGAGGAAGGAGCATAATCGACCGCCCTGATATCGGCATGCGCGCTCGTGCGCCCGGCAAGCGCCGCCCAGGCACCCATCGCCAGCGAGACGACGAGCGCTGCGCACAGAGACAAAATGGTGATAAAACGTACCTTGACTTTGTTCATGAACAAACTCCGAATCGCAACGCGCGCGGCGCTGCGAACGTATTATTTTCGATGATCCTACGACTATCCTATATATTCTACACAAAATTTTCCCGTTCGTCAAGCGGGAATAGCCGCAAGATGACGAGAAAATACAATTTTCATCGGCTTTCCACCATTCATCCAAGATGCGCGGGATCGACCGCCTCGGAGATCCTGAAAAACTTCCAGGGCGTTTCTTCGGCGGGCGGCTCGGACATGAAGCGCATGCGCTCCCTGGTGACGGGATGGGTAAACGCAAGGGAGTATGCCCAAAGCGCAAGTTTGCCGCGGATGGCATATTCGCCGCCGTAGCGCATATCGCCGTACACGGGGTGTGCGATCCCCGCGAACTGCACGCGGATCTGATGGCTCCTGCCCGTATGCAGCTTGATCTCGGTGAGCGCAAGAGCGCCCCGCTTTTCCAGCACGCGGTAGTCGAGCGCGGCATATTTTGCCCCGTCCGTGCCCTCGGTGCACAGATACACCATGTTGTTGACGGCGTTCTTCTTCAGCCAGCCCACCAGCTTGCCGCTCTCCGGCTCTGGCGCGCCGCCCAGCACCGCAAGATAGCGTTTTTCAAAGTCGCCCGTGCGCATCTGTTCGGTCAGGCGCGCCGCAGCCTTGCTCGTCTTGGCGTACACCATCACGCCGCCCGTGGGCCTGTCCAGCCTGTGCACGAGCCCCAGATAGACGTTGCCCGGCTTGTTATAGGTGCGCTTCAGGTAATCTTTCAGAAGATCGAGCAGGTTGTCGTCGCCGCTCTCGTCCGGACAGGAGGCAAGGTTTTGCTCCTTGAGGACGACGAGCAGGTGATTGTCCTCGAACAAAATGGTCGGCTGATAATTTTCAAGCATGGATATACAGTCCTCCTGCCCCGCACGGAAGCGGTATGCCTTCCTCCGTGGGCAGCCCCACCTCATACGCCTCCACTTTTCCGCCCCGCCCGCCGAGCGTGAGCGTGAGAATATTGGAGAGCACGGTGGGCTGCAGCCCCGTCGTATAGCTGTTGATGAGAAAGAAGAGCGGCTCATCCGACAACAGCTGCGAACACAGCTGTACAAAGGGAAAGAGCTCCGTCTCGATCTTCCACATTTCGCCGCCCGGGCCCCGTCCGTAGGAGGGCGGGTCCATGACAACGGCGTCGTAGCGGTTGCCGCGGCGCAGTTCGCGCGCCACAAACTTCTTGCAGTCGTCCACGATATAGCGGATGCCGCTCGCGATGCCCGAGAGGCGCGCATTTTCGCCCGCGCGCTCCACCATGCCCTTGGCGGCGTCCACATGGGTGACCTCCGCGCCGGCTTTGGCGAGCGCGACGCTCGCCCCGCCCGTGTAGGCGAACAGGTTGAGCACCTTTACCCTGCGCCCCGCCTGCACGGCGCGGCGCACAAGGGCGCCCGTGGCGTCCCAGTTGACTGCCTGTTCCGGAAAGAGCCCCGTGTGCTTGAAGCCCATGGGCATGACCTTGAAGGTGAGATCGCGGTAGCGTATGTTCCAGTGCTGCGGCAGCGGCCTTTTGTACTCCCAGGCGCCGCCCCCCTTTTCGCTGCGGTGATAGACGGCGTCCAGCCCCGGATAGGAAAAAAGATCGCGCTGCGCGCTCCAGATGACCTGCGGGTCGGGGCGCAGCAGGAGATATTCCCCCCAGCGCTCGAGCTTATAGCCGCCGCCCGTGGCGAGCACGGCATAATCCTTCCAACCGTCTGCAATGCGAAGCATAGGGATATTATAGTAAAAAAAGGGGATTTTGTAAAGGAAATTCGCCCGCACTTTGCATTTTTTGCGGCGGATATTGACTTCCCCGCCTCTCCCCGTTATAATAAAGATATGGACGATTTTGGAAAACGGTGAGTAAAACGGACGCATCGCACGTTATAATGTTGTAAGATACGGGAGGTGAAAATATGAAAAAGAGTTTGCGCGCGCTTGCACTTGCCTGCTGCGCGCTGCCGGCGTTTTACCTTGCGGGCTGCACCGGCAAGGGCACCCTTCTGCGTGAGGCGGACGCGGCGACGCCCCTTTCCTATACCGAGCGCGACGACGAAGTGTTTGCCGCCGTCACGGCGGGCGCGCAGCGCTTTTCCACGGCGTTCGCCGCCGCCATGTACGAGCGCCGCGAGGATACGGACAACTTCGTCCTCTCCCCCGTCTCCGTCTATGCAGGGCTCTCGCTTGCCGCGGCGTGCGCGCAAGGCGAAACGGAGGGGCAGCTCCTTTCCGCGCTCGGCGTGACAAAGGAGCAGCTCTCGGCGGGCTTTGCCCCCTTCTATCGATCCCTGACGGCGGACAGCAAGGACGACACGGGCAAACAGCGCACGAAACTGCACCTTGCCAACGCCATCTATGTGAACGATGGGACGCAGGTCAACGACGGCTGCCTGGATACGCTCGCCTCCGATTACTTCTGCTATTCCTATGCTGCCGACTTTGCGGGCGACAACCGGGCAGCCAACGATGCGGTGCGCAACTTTGTGCGCGAACAGACGGACGGGCTCATCGACCGCAGCTTTCTTTTGTCC
>CAJFNH010000017.1 GCA_904394195.1 Candidatus Gallimonas caecicola | reverse complement strand
AACGGGAATACGGCATACGTTGCCCTGCAGGAGGCGAACGCCGTCGCCGTGCTCGACATTGCGCAGGCCGCCTTCACCGCCGTGCTGCCGCTCGGCTTCAAGGACTACAGCCTGGCGCAGAACGCCGTGGATCTGGACGATTCGGACGGGACCTATCTTCCCAAGACGTATGAAAACACCTACGGCGTGTACATGCCCGACGGCATCGCCGTGTACGAAAAAGACGGGCACGTCTACATTCTCACCGCCAACGAGGGCGACGCCCGCGAGTGGGGGGATGAGAAGCTCGGGCAGGAGGAATTTACCGACGAGGCAAAGCGCGATATCACCTCCGCGGACGGCGCCGTGACGGCGGAAAAAGTGCGCGTGCTGGACAACGCCGTCAAGGTAGGGCTGGGCGAAGGGAACTATCTGTACGGCGCCCGCTCCTTCAGCGTATTCGAAGTGACGGCGGACGGCATGCGGCTCGTCTACGACAGCGCGAACGAGTTCGAGGCAAAGACGTGGGAGTGCCGCACGGCAAAGAAGGGCGTGGAGCCGGAGGCGGTCACGCTCGCGCAGCTGGGCGGCAGGGCGTACGCCTTCATCGCCCTCGAGCGCGTCGGCGGCATCATGGTGTACGACGTCACCGACCCCGCGCAGGCGTCCTTCGTCAACTACGTCAACACGCGCGACTTCAACGGCGAAACAACGGGCGACGTCGCTCCCGAAGGGCTCGCGGTGGTGCAAAACGGCTCGGCGGCGCTGCTTCTGGCAGCATTCGAGGTCTCCGGAACGGTCGCATCGTATGAACTCGCCGCCGTGCAAAGCGAGCCCGAAGATCCCGGCACGGAGGCCCCCGGCACAACGCCGGAAGGGCCCGGAACGCCCGACGGGCAGGAGCCCGACACAACGCCTTCGGACGACGGAGGGCAGACGACGGCGGGCGGCTGCGGCTCTGCGATCGCAGGCGGTTCCCTTGCGCTCGTCGTTGCCGCGATCGGCATTGCCGTGGCGGCGGTCATTCTCGTGCGCCGGAAGAAAGGACTGTAACAAAACACCGCTGATAGGGCGGAAAGCGACGGCCGCGGGCGTTTGCCCGCGGTTTTTTATGGACGATCTGTTCGGAGAGAACTCCGACGGTCCGGACTGCCGGGAAAGCGGATGACGCAAGACCGCAAAGGCTGTTTTCCGCGTTTTTTGGTTTTCATATTGACAAAAACGAAAAAAGCGGCTATAATGAGAACAGATATAATTTTTTTATCATTAAGGGGGAGACTATGAAAAGAACGGCTACGGTATTCGGAACGATTGCTCTGACGGCGATACTTGCCATCGGGTTGACGGCGTGCAATTCTGCGCAGTCGATGAAGTCGGATGAGGTGACGCAGGAAGGATGGACGTCGGCGTTTTCCGAAGAAAATTTTACCAATGTCCGCATGGAAGGCGAAACAACATCCGGCGTCAGCGGCAAAGCGCAGGGCGGCAAGGTGGATTATTCGCAGACGCGCCGTATCACCGCCGTCATTGCGGGCGATTATGAATATTACAAAATAGAAACGGAAACAAGCGGCAAGATCCTCGGCATTGACATTGCCGATCCTCAGCCCGTCGTCGAGAAGTACAGCGCGAAGAAAGAGGACGGGACATACACGATTTACACGAAGGACGCTTCGGGAAACTGGATCATGGAGGATTCCGTCGTGAGCGTGGCGGCGGATATCATCGTCGGGATGATCGGCACTTATGCGAATATGTACGAGAGCTATGTGTTCAGCAAGGATCGGAAAGGATATGTGGGCGCAGAAGATCTGGACGGCACGCAGGAGGTGCTCAAATTCAAGGACGGCAAACTTGCTGCTATCTGGCTGCAGTCCGAGAAACCCGATTTTGACGAAAATGGTTTTACATATGCAGTACGGATCAGCGGGACGAGTTCCGTGTCGTTCACTTACGGCGGGCAGAGCATTACGCTCCCTCAGCTTACCAGCGCCTGATTTCATTCGCTGTTTTTTACAAAATCGTTTGACAAAGTACGCCGGTCGGTCTATAATGAGAACATACAGGCTTTGAAGCGGAAGAGACGTACGCATGAGCCGCGCCAAAGAGAGGGGCGTCCGCAGGCTGAAAGACCCCCGCAAAGGCGCGTACGGTATTCCCCCGCCAGCCGCTGCGCCGAACAGAACTTCAAGCGCAGCCGTTCTCCCGCGTTAAGGGGCAACGAAGGCGCGCTTTTTGCGCGCGAATACAGGTGGTACCGCGGTCATTTCGCCCTGTTCTCCTTACGGAGAGCGGGGCATATTTTTATATCCGGAGTGAGTATGGACAAGGTATTGCAGGAAATTTTACAGGAGGCGGAGGCGCAGCTTTCCGCCGCTGCCGACAGTCATGCGCTGTACGAGGCGAAGATGGCGTACCTGGGCAAGACGGGCAAAGTGGGCGCGCTCTACAAAAAGATCAGGGAGCTGCCCCCAGAGGACCGCCCCGCATACGGCGCGCAGCTCAACGAACTGCGCACCGCCATCGAGGAGCGCGCAGCCGCGCTCGAGCAGGCGTTGCGCGAAAAGGAGCTCGCCGCACGCCTTGAGAGCGAGCAGGTGGACGTCACCATGCCCGGCCGCCGCAGGCAGCAGGGCACGCTGCACCCCGTCACGCGCGTGAAGAACATGCTCATCGACGTGTTCGCGGGCATGGGCTTTGAGGTGTTCGAAGGGCCGGAGATCGAGACGGACTACTACAACTTCACGGCGCTCAACACGCCCGCCGACCATCCCGCGCGCGACATGCAGGACACCTTCTATCTTGCGCCCGGGCTGCTCTTGCGCACGCAGACGAGCGCGGGGCAGATCCGCCTGATGGAAAAGAAGAAGCCGCCCATCAAGATGCTCTCGCCGGGCAGGGTGTTCCGCTCGGACGACGACGCCACCCATTCGCCCATGTTCCACCAGATGGAGGGGCTGGTGGTGGACAAGCACATCACGCTGTGCGATCTGCAGGGCATGCTCGACGAGTTTGCGCGCGTCATCTTCGGCAAGGGCAGCAGGACCCGCCTGCGCCCCTCCTATTTCCCCTTCACGGAGCCCTCCGTCGAGGTGGACGTCTCCTGCCACGCCTGCGGCGGAAAGGGGTGCTCGCTGTGCAAGGGCACGGGCTGGATCGAGGTGCTCGGCGCCGGCATGGTCAACCGCCGCGTGCTGGAAAACTGCGGCATCGACCCCGACGTGTATTCGGGCTTTGCATTCGGCATGGGCATCGAGCGCATCGCCATGCTCAAGTATGGCATCAACAATATCAAGCTGCTCACTGAAAACGACGTGCGTTTTCTGGAACAGTTCAAGGACTAAAGGGAGGGCGCGGAAATGATTTTACCTTTCAGCTGGCTGAAGGACTATGTGGACGCGGACGTCACGCCCGAGGAGCTGCAGGCAAAGCTCTTCTCCTGCGGGTTTGAGGTGGAGGAGCTCACCTACTTGGGCAAAGATGTGACGAACGTCGTCACGGGGCGCATCACCAAGACGGAGAAGCACCCCGACGCGGACAGGCTCACCGTCTGCCAAGTGGACTGCGGCGAGAAAGGCGCGCGGCAGATCGTCACGGCGGCGACCAACGTCTTCGAGGGCGCGATCGTTCCCGTCGCGCTCGACAACTCCACCGTCCTGCACGAGGGCGGCGTACAGAAAATAAAGACGGGCAAACTGCGCGGCGTCACCTCGGAGGGCATGTTCTGCTCGGGCGAGGAGCTGGGCATCACCGACGACTTCTACGAGGGCGCCGAAGTAAACGGCATCCTCATCCTGGATGAAGATACGCCGCTCGGCGCCGATATCCGCCCCGTCGTGGGCATCGACGACTGGCTGTTCGACATTGCCGTCACGGCAAATCGCCCCGACTGCCAGTGCGTGTTCGGCATGGCGCGCGAAGTGGCTGCCATCCTCCAAAAACCGCTGAAGGCGCCCGCCACCGACTATACCGCCCGTCCCACCGACGTGAAGATCGCGGTGGAGGTGAAGGAGCCCGCCCTCTGCCCGCGCTATGTGGGCAACTATGTTGCGGACGTGAAGGTGGGCACCTCGCCCCGCTGGCTGCGCCGCCGCCTTGCGCTGTGCGGTCTCAGGTCGGTGTCCGATATCGTGGATATCACCAACTTCGTGCTTTTAGAGCTGGGGCAGCCCATGCACGCGTTCGACAGGAATTATCTCGAGGGGGACGCCGTCATCGTGCGCCGCGCCGCGCAGGGCGAGAAGATCGTCACGCTCGACGAAAAGCAGTTCACCCTCACGCCCGACAACCTGCTCATCTGCGACAGGAAAAAGGGCGTGGCGCTCGCGGGCATCATGGGCGGGCTCAATTCGGAGATCAAGGCGGACACGCGCGAGGTGTTCTTCGAGGCGGCGAAATTCGCCCGCGACAGCGTGAGAAAGACCTCCCGCGCGCTGGGGCAGCGTTCGGACTCCTCCGCCCGCTTTGAAAAGGGCATGGACGCCTGGACGTGCGCCTTTGCCATGGATCGCGCGCTGCACCTGGTGCAGGAGCTCGGCTGCGGCGTGCCCACCGCCTGCCGCGCGGACGTCAACGCCGACCCGCTCACGCCCAAGGTCATCGAAGCGGAGTATGAAAAGATCGACGCCGTGCTGGGCATCAGCGTGCCGCACGCGGACATGGCTGCCATCCTCGCCCGTCTCGGCTTCGGCGTGACGCAAAGGGAGGGGGGCATGTCCGTGACCGTGCCGCTCTGGCGCGAGGACGTGGACGGCTATCCCGACCTTGCCGAGGAGATCATCCGCTCCTACGGCTACGAGCACATCACGCCCACCTTCCTGGCGCGCGCCGCCGTCACGCACGGTGGTCTCAACGAGGCGCAGAAGACGCAGGAAAAGTGCAGGCGCACCCTGCAGCACGAGGGCTTTATGGAGGCGTGCACCTACTCCTTCTACTCGCCCAAGGACTTCGATTTGCTGCGCCTGCCCGCCGAAGCGCCCGAGCGGCGCGCCATCCGCATCCTCAATCCCATCGGCGAGGATCTGTCCGTCATGCGCACCATTCTTGCGCCCAGCATGCTCGCCAACGTCGTGCGCAACGTGCGCCGCGGCAACGACGCGGGCAGATTGTTCGAGCTTGCCAACGTCTACCTTGCCGGGGAGCTTCCCCTGACCGAATTGCCCGAGGAGCGCTCGCACATCTCCCTTGCGCTGTGGGGGGAGGGCGACTTCTTCGACCTGAAGGGCGCTGTCGAAGCGCTTGCCGAAGCGTTCGATATCCGCCTCACCTTCGTGCGCGGCAAAAAGCCCTTCCTGCACCCCGGCGCGGCGGCATGCGTCATGCTGGGCGAAAAGGAGGTGGGCTGGCTGGGCGAGGTGCACCCCGCCGTCGCCGGGGAGCTCGCCCTGGAAAAGAAGGTGTACCTGGGCGAGCTCGACTATGCCGCGCTCTCCAAAAAGTTTGCAAAGGACATCACCTTCCATGCCCTGCCCAGGTATCCCGACGTCGTGCGCGACCTCGCCGTCGTCGTCGCGGAGGAGGTCACCTGCGCGCAGCTGCAGGCGTGCATCCTGAAGGCGTGCAAGGCGGCAAGGAGCGCGCAGTTCTTCGACGTGTTCCGCGGCAAGGCGCTGGGCGAGGGCAAAAAGAGCATGGCGTTCCACATCACGTTCGCGGCGGACGGGGACAGGGCGCTCACCCCCGAACTGACGGAAAAGTACTTCGGCCGCATTGTCGAGGCGCTGCATAAAGAACTTGGCGCACAGCTGCGCTGACCGGAAAATAAGGAGAAACACATGAGAGCTATGATCTACGGGGCGGGGGCGCTGGGAACGGTGCTCGGCGCCTACATTGCAAGGGCGGGCAGGCAGGTGGACCTGGTCAACCGCAACCGCGCGCATGTGGCGGCGCTCAAGGAGCGCGGCGCGCACGTTACGGGCACGGTGGACTTCACCCAGCCCGTGAGCGCATTGCTGCCCGAAGAACTCACGGGGCAGTACGACGTCATCATTTTAATGACCAAGCAGCAGCACAATGCGGACGTCATCGCGTTTTTAAAACCCTTTCTGAAGGAGGACGGCGCGCTGTGCACCTGCCAGAACGGCATGCCCGAGCCCGCCATTGCCGAGGCGATCGGCGCGGACAGAACGTTGGGCTGCGCCATCGCGTGGGGCGCCACCTTCAAGGGGGAGGGGGTGAGCGAGCTCACCTCCGACCCCTCCGCGCTCACCTTCTCGCTGGGCGCTTACGGCAAGGGAAATCACCTCGACGACGTCAAAGCGCTGTTCGAGTGCATGGGGACGGTCGTCGTGGAAAACAACTTCATCGGGGCGCGGTGGTCCAAACTGCTGATCAACAGCGCGTTTTCCGGCCTTTCCACAGTGACGGGCGCGACCTTCGGCGAGGTGGCGAAGAATAAGGTCTCCCGCCGCGTCGCGCAGCGCATCATCAAGGAGTGCATCGACGTGGCAAAGGCGGCGGATATCGCCATCGAACCCGTACAAGGGCATAAGATCGACAAACTGTTCGACTACCGCGGCGCGTTCAAAAAGGCGATCTCCTTCGCGCTCATCCCCGTCGCCATGAAAAAGCACGCGGGGCTCATCGCCAGCATGCTGCAGGACATCCGCGCGGGAAAGAAATGCGAGATCGACGCCATCAACGGCGTGGTGTGCGCCTTCGGCAAAAAATACGGAGTGCCCACCCCCTTCAACGAGCGCACGGTGCAGATCGTGCACGAGCTGGAAGAGGGCGCGCCCATTGTCTTTTCCAATATCGCCCGCTACGACGATTTGCTGAAATAGACGATTCGCTGCCATATCGCGCCGCAGCGGGGCATAACGCCCCGCTGCGGCGCGATTTTTTCAAATCTTTCCATATTTTGTGTGTCGGAATAATGCAAAACACAACATTTGGTATTTTGTAAAAATTTTTTTACAACTTTTTTCTTGCTTTCTCTTGACAAAGCGCATGCCGGTATGTTATAGTATGGGCAGTTGAGATCCCTGCGGTGACTGACGAAGCAAATGCGGAGCACCGCGTGAAGCCGCAGGGAGTTGAGCCGTTCGTCTGGGCAGTTTTTATCGGAAGGTAAAAACTGCCCTTTGTTCCCCCGATGTGTACGGCGGCGCGTCCTTCCATTCCTCGCAAAAACATTGCTCCGGCTTAAAACCTTCTGCCCGGCAAATCGTTTTCCGGAACGGATGAGCGGACGTTTTGAGGTGAGATATGAAAGGACGCATCCATTCCTATGAATCGTTCGGCACGGTGGACGGACCCGGCATCCGCTTCGTGGTCTTTATGCAGGGCTGTCCCATGCGCTGCAGGTACTGCCACAATCCCGACACCTGGAACGCGGACGGGGGACGGGAGGTCACGGCGGAGGAGGTCGTCCGCGAGGCGCTTAAATACAAGAGCTACTTTGCCGACCGCGGCGGCGTGACCGTGTCGGGCGGCGAGCCGCTTTTGCAGCTCGACTTTTTGCTCGAACTCTTTTCCGTCCTCAAAAAAAAGGGCGTCCACACCTGCCTCGATACCTCCGGCATCTGCTTTGCGGAAGGGGATGCGCGCTACGAGCGGCTGGCGGCACTCACCGACCTTGTGCTGCTCGACGTCAAACATATCGACGACACGGCGCACCGCTTTTTAACGGGCAGGAGCAACGCGCCCGTGCTCTCGTTCGCACGCTTTCTGAATGAGAAGGGCGTGCGCATGTGGGTGCGGCATGTGCTCGTTCCCGGGCTGACGGACGACGACGGGGCGCTTGGAAGGCTGCGCGCGTTCCTGGACACGCTGCACAATGTGGACAGGGTAGAGGTGCTCCCATACCACACGATGGGGGTGCAGAAGTGGCGCAAGCTGGGCGTGGCGTATCCCCTTGAGGGGGTATCTCCGCCCGCCAAAGAGCGGGTGGAGAACGCAAAAAACATTCTGTGCGCCGGGCGCGGCGGGAGGATATGATGGCAAAATATTCGTTGTTGGAAGTGAGCGGCGAGTCGTGCGCCAACTGTCTGACGCTCCTGCCCCTTGTCAACCGTCTTGCGGCTGCGCGGGGGCTGGAAGTCGGGCATCTGGAGGTGAACGAGGCAAACGCGCAGCGGGTGCGTTCGCTGCAGGTCGACCGTGTGCCCACCCTCATCGTGTTCAGAGACGGCAAGGAGGTCGCCCGCTGCACGGGCTATCAGCCGGAGGAAATATTAGAGCTCTGGCTGGATGCAAAAATACAGGAATAACGCAGATCGCTTCACGGCAAAATATACTTCGGAGAATATAATCATGGATTTTGAACAGGCATGGCGCGGCTTTGAACGCGGCAAGTGGTCGGGCGACGAAGTGGACGTGCGCGACTTCATTCAGCGCAACTATACCCCTTACGAAGGGGATTCCTCCTTCCTTGCGCCCGCCACGGAGGCGACCAAACAGCTCTGGGCGCAGGTGATGGAACTTTCCAAAGCGGAGCGCGAGCGGGGCGGCGTGTACGATGCCGATACCGAGATCGTTTCGCGCGTCAACTCGCACGGCCCCGGCTATTTCAACAAAGACCTGGAAAAGATCGTGGGTCTGCAGACAGACGAGCCCTTTAAGCGCGCGTTGCAGCCCTTCGGCGGCATCCGCATGGCGGAAGAAGCGCTTCATATGTACGGCTATGAGATCTCGCCGCGCGTGAAAGAGATCTTCACCAAGTACCGCAAGACGCACAACGACGGCGTATTCGACGCCTATACGCCCGAAATGCGCCTGGCGCGCCACGCGCACATCCTGACCGGCCTGCCCGATACCTACGGCCGCGGCCGCATCGTGGGCGATTACCGCCGCGTGGCGCTTTACGGCGTGGACTATCTTATCAAAAAGAAGCAGGAGGACAAACTGCTTCTGGACGGCGACATGACGCCGGACAAGATCCGCGACAGAGAGGAGATCTCCGAACAGATCAAGGCGCTCGGCAGGCTCAAGGAGATGGCTGCGGCGTACGGCTTTGATATCTCCCGCCCCGCGCAGACGGCGCGCGAGGCGGTGCAATGGCTGTACTTCGGGTATCTGGGCGCCATCAAGGATCAGAACGGCGCCGCCATGTCCATCGGCCGCAATTCCACCTTCCTGGACATCTATATCCAGCGCGATCTGGATGAGGGCACGCTCACGGAAAGCGAGGCGCAGGAGCTCATCGACCACTTTGTGATGAAGCTGCGCGTCGTCAAGTTCATGCGCATCAAGGAGTATAACGAGCTGTTCAGCGGCGACCCGACGTGGGTCACCGAATCCATCGGCGGCATGGGGGTGGACGGCAGAACACTGGTCACCAAAAACAGCTTCCGCATCCTGCACACCCTCGTCAACCTCGGTCCTGCGCCCGAGCCCAATCTTACGGTGCTCTGGTCGCGCCGCCTGCCCAAAAACTTCAAGACGTTCTGCGCGCAGATTTCCATCGAGACGTCCGCCATCCAGTACGAGAGCGACGATCTGATGCGCCCCGAGATGGGGGACGACTACTGCATCGCCTGCTGCGTTTCCAGCATGCGCGTGGGCAAGGACATGCAGTTCTTCGGCGCCCGCGCCAACCTTGCCAAGTGCCTGCTTTACGCCATCAACGGCGGCAAGGACGAGCTGGACAAGGATAAATCCGGAAAGCCCCTGCAGGTCTCGCCCGCCTATGCGCCCATTTTGGGCGACGGGCCGCTCGACTTTGAGGAGGTCAGGGAAAAGTACACGCAGATGATGCGCTGGCTGGCGGGGCTGTATGTGAACACACTCAACGTCATTCACTACATGCACGACAAGTACTGCTACGAGGCGCTCGAGATGGCGCTGCATGACAGCAACGTGCGCCGCTTCTTTGCCACGGGCATCGCAGGGCTCTCCTGCGCGGCGGACTCCCTTTCGGCGATCAAATATGCCAGGGTGTATCCCGTGCGCGACAAGGACGGGCTGGTCGTCGACTTCAGGATCGAGGGGGACTATCCCAAGTACGGCAACAACGACGACCGCGTGGACGAGATCGCCGTCTGGCTGGTCAAGACGTTCATGAACTTCATCAAGTCGCACACCACCTACCGCGAATCGGTGCCCACCATGTCCATCCTCACCATCACTTCCAACGTGGTGTACGGCAAAAAGACGGGCAACACGCCGGACGGCAGAAGGGCGGGCGAGCCGCTCGCGCCCGGCGCCAACCCCATGCACGGCAGGGATTCCAACGGCGCGCTCGCGTCGCTCGAGTCGGTGGCAAAGCTGCCCTACGACTATGCGCGCGACGGCATTTCCAATACCTTCTCGGTCACGCCGCAGTCGTTGGGAAAAGAGTAAAAGGGTTCACACGTTTCTTTTCGAACTGACGAAAAGAAACGTCGTGAGTTGAAGGAAAACCCAACGTTCGCCAAAGGCTCTGCGTTCGGTTTTCCTCTGCGCGGGCAGTCGCAACAGTTGTAGCGCCCGCGCATTCACCTTTCCGCATAAGCCGCGTGAGCGGCAAATAGGGGCGCGCAGCGGAAGGCAAACTTCCTTGCGCAACGTCATTATAGCAAGGGCAACCTTGCTTGCGCACAGGATTTCATAGCAAGGACGGCTTCACCTTTCCGCAAAAGCCGCGTGCGCGGCAGAACATTTCATATCGTAAATACAGGAGGAAAATACTATGGCAAACGAGAGAGCGGAAAACCTGGTCAACATGCTGGATGCCTATGTTGCGGACGGCGGATATCACCTGAACGTCAACGTGTTCAACCGCGAGACGCTTCTGGACGCGCAGAAGCACCCCGAAAAATATCCCCAGCTCACCATCCGTGTGAGCGGGTACGCGGTGAACTTCAACAAGCTGACCAAAGAACAGCAGGATGACGTCATCGCGCGTACCATCCACGAGAGCATGTGACATGGCGCGGCGCACCGAAGAGGAACGGCTCGCGCGCGAAGAGGCGCGCGCGGCAAGGCACAGGGCGCGGCTGGAAAAGCATGCGCTGCCCTGCCCGCACTGCGGCAAGAGTGTGCTCGATCATATGACGCGCTGTCCGTATTGCGGCGGCACGCTCGTGCCTGCGGGCTATGCCCCGATGGACGAAAATAAAAAGAAAAAGATCCGCACCGTCTGTTATGCCGTCGGCACCGTGGTTGCCGTCGTCATCATTCTTCTCATCATTTTTTTGAGATGAGGCATGTATTTTTGTGCAAAAGGGCCGCTCTACCGTGAGTAGAACGGCCCTTTTTATGGATAGAACGGGGATTTTTCCGGATAGAAAGGGCAAAAAAAGGAGGAGAGACAGAGCCTTGACAAGTAGGTTGCGCTTTTTTGCCGCCTGTCATATACTATGAGCGAACAACACGCACGGCAAAGGAGGAACGTTTGATGCAGGCAGCGGCTGTGGCGCCCGAAAAGGGGACAACGACAAAGGACGGGAGATTTTTCTCCTTTTATACCAAGGGCGAGGAGGTGTTCAATGCCGTCTCGCATATTGCGGGCGGTGCGCTCGGGCTCGTATTCTGGATCGTGCTTGCCGTACTCGCCTATCCGGACGTAACGGCGCTCGTTGCCGTCTCGCTGTTCGGCTTCGGGGCGGTCGCGCTCTACACGATGAGCGCGCTCTACCATTTTTTGCCTGACGGCAAGGCGAAGGGGGTGTTCCGCATCTTCGACCATTGCACCATCTTCTTGCTGATCGCGGGCACCTATTCTCCCTTCTGCCTTATCGCGCTGGGCGGTACGGCGGCGGGCTGGACCGTGTTTGCGCTGCAATGGGCGTGCGCCGCCGCAGGCATCACCATGAACGCCATCGCCATGAACAACAAGGTCGTCAAGGCCGTTTCCATGGCGCTGTATGTGGTCGAGGGCTGGATGGCGCTCGCCGTCTTCGGTCAGCTGCTTGCAAGCGTCTCTGCGGCAAGCCTGTATTTTTTACTGGCGGGCGGTATTGCCTACACGGTGGGCATCGTGTTTTTCGCGCTCGGCAAAAAACTGCGCTGGTTTCACCCCGTCTGGCACCTGTTCGACATCGCGGGCACCGCGCTGCAGTTTGTCAGCATCCTGCTTCTTCTCATCTGAAGAATTGCTTCCGGCGCGCCGAACGGCGCGCTTTATTTTATTTTTCAGAAAAATCTTTTTGGGGCTTGACATTTTCTGAAAAAGTGGTATGATGGAACTATAAATTTATTCCTTAACAGGAGGGAAATATGAAAAAGGGATTTTTTGCAGTTGGTTGTGTGGCGCTTTCGGGCTGCCTGCTCATTTCATTCGCGGGATGCAGTACGGTGTCCAAGGCAAAGAATATGAGAGGAGAGGAGGTCACGGCGGAACAGTGGGACAGCGCGATGGCGGCGTCCGCGTTCCGCACCTCCGGCGGGGCGTCGGCGCCCGTGCAGACGGTTGCGGATGAGACGGCGGAAGCGCCAAACTATCGCGTGGAATATGAGATGACCTACAAAGTCAACGTGAGCACGGAGGGCGTTTCGGTGGGCGATACCCAGCTCACGGAGGCGGCAAATCTGAACATCGACATGACGTCGAGCGCAACGCTCACCGTTGCCGATAATGCGCTGCATGTATCGTTCAAGTATGATTTCAAGTTTGACGGCTCGGAAAATCTGCTTGCCGCGCTGGGCATGAGTGAAGAGCTCGCCGGCAGCGGCGAATCGGAAGCGTATGTCTCCTTTGCGGACGGCGCGACGTTCATCGTCAAGGACAGCAACGGCAACTGGATCCGTTCTTCCACAGACGGCGAGGAGATCGGCGCCGCCGGACAGTTCGTCATGATGATGAGCGCGGGGCTCATGGACCAGAGCGCGCTCGTGGGCGCCTTCTCGCAATATACATACAGCGCCGACGATAAGGGCTATGTTGCGGCAGATGCCTCCGTTTCGGGCGAATTGGGCGATGTGTCGTTCAGCGGCGCGGGGAAACTCGTGTACAAGATCAGGGACGGTCATCTGGCCGCGGTCTATGCCGAAGGCTCGGCAAGCTCCGGCATTGTGGGTATTTCGTCGGAGGGCTCCTCGGAGATCGGTCTTGTCTATACCTACGGCGGGCAGAGCGTTACGCTTCCCGCGGTCTCCTGATTCAGATCGAAAAAGCGCTCCCTGCGGGGAGCGCTTTTTTTTGTTCCGGCGAAGAATTTACAACTTTTTTACAATTTTGTGGCGATTTTTTTACAACTGTCTGTTATAATCATGGTGTAAAAACAAAAGGGTCCCCCCGGACCGCTGTTTCGCTCATACCGTGCGCCGCAGACCCATCCGCATCGGCGCATCTCTCCCAACCCCCCGCAGGAGTTTTTCTGCGGGTTTTTTGTGCGCTGCGGGGCATGTTGCTTGTGTTGCAAAAAACACGTTCATCGTTTTTTTACAAATTGATTACAATTCCGTGCGGATTTTTTTACAAACATGTGTTACAATACAGGTGTCAGGGGAGGAGAGAACTCTCCGGCGAAAAAAGCGGACAAAGATGCGGGGCGGCTGCCGCAAGATGGCAGTGCCGGGAGCCGCCGCGACGCGCAAGCGGGGGAAAACTTGTAAGCGCCTGTCTTATCCACCCTCGGGAGACTCTCCCGGGGGCTCTTTTTGTTCCGACGGCCGGATATCGATGCTGCCGCACAGCACGTCGGAGTAGGAATAGGCGGTCCGCCCAAGAAAGTTCTCGTCGTCGGGGCGCACTGTGAACAGGGCGGGATATACGCCCGTCAGGGTGCCGCAAAAGCGCTGTACTTTGTTCCTGCCCAGGCGTACGGTTACGTTCACCTGTTTGGACTGATAGGTACGGATGCGGCGTTTGACGCGCGCAATATCGTTGTTCGGCTTGATCATGCTCTGATTTTAGACAAACTCTCCGCAAAATATACCCCGCTTCGCCCGACTTCGACGCCTGTCCCGCGGCATAAGGAAGGATCTTTCCGCATACGATGAAGGGAAAAATTCTTTTTTGGGAGTGGAAACGATGAAAACGCAGACGGAAACCTTCCGCGGATACGGCAAATTGTTCGGGCTCGGCGCGCAGACGGCGGTGGAGTGCCGCTTCCCCGAGGCGGAGACGGTGCTCTCGGCGCATACGAGCGCGCATCTTGCGGGCGTGGAAGCCGGCAACGGCGAGGTGCGCTATTATGGCAGGGCGCACTTTTCCATTGTGTACGAGGATGCGGAACGGCGGGTGTGCCGCGCCGAAAAAGGGGTGGAATTTTCCGCCGTCGCGCGGGATGAACGCCTCGTCCCCGCGCACAACGTGCGCGCGCAGCTCGCCGTCGAGAACGTCTCGGTGCGCAGGGAGGGCGCCAGCATCTTCGTAACGGCGCTCCTCGGCGCCGATATCGCCGTGTTCGGCGAACAGAACTTTGACTATCTTTCGGGCGGGGAGCTCGTGTGCAGGCGCGATCCCGTCACCGTCTATACGGCGCACCTCTTTGGCGGCGCCACGGAAGTGGAGGATGACTTCGAAGTAGAGCGCATCGGCGATATCCTGCAGCATGCCGAGACGGTGCATATCACGGGCGTCACCTGCTCGGCAGGCACGCTGTGCGCGGAGGGGGAGGTCTTCCTCGGCGTGCTCGCGCTGCGCGGCGAGGAGCCCGCCTCTTTCGAAAGATTGGTGCCCTTCCGCATCGATATTCCCTGCGACAGCGCGCAGGCGGGCTGCCGCGCGCAGGTCAGGGTCACCGTGCCCGAAGTCAGCCTGACTGCCGACGCGGACGAGGAAAAGGGCAAGTGCCGCATCCGCGCAACGCTCACCCTGCGCGCGCAGGGCGTCATCTGCGAAGAGACCCTGGTGGACGGCGTGACGGACGCCTTTTCGCGCACCAACTGCGTAAAACTGGGTTATTCGGAGAGCGGGAGCGAAGGCACGGGCGAGACGGTCTGTTTTGCCGAGCGCGTGTCGGGGCGGGCGGCGCTCTCATCGGGACTGGATTTTTCGGATACGCTGCAGGCGGTCACGCTCCAGCGCGCGGAGGCCAATCTCGTGCGCGGCGAAATGGGCGTGCGCGCGGAGGGCATCGCGCTCGCCACCCTTCTGGTGCGCGCCGCGGACGGCAGCCATCGCGGCATCGAGATGA
>CAJFNH010000016.1 GCA_904394195.1 Candidatus Gallimonas caecicola | reverse complement strand
GCATCCTTTACTCCATGCACGAGATGGGGCTGTATAACGACAAGGACTACCGCAAGTGCGCGCGTATCGTCGGTGACGTTCTGGGTAAATTCCACCCGCACGGCGACAGCTCGGTGTACGACGCGCTCGTCCGTCTTGCGCAGGACTTCTCCATCAACTTCCCGCTCGTGGACGGGCACGGTAACTTCGGCTCCGTCGACGGCGACCCGCCCGCAGCCATGCGTTATACCGAGGCGCGCCTTTCCAAGCTCGCCGCGGAGATGCTGCGCGATCTGGACAAGGAGACGGTGGACTTCTTCCCCAACTTCGACGGCAACGAGATGGAGCCCGCCGTCCTCACGGCGCGCTTCCCCAATCTGCTCGTCAACGGCTCGGACGGCATCGCCGTGGGCATGGCGACCAACATCCCGCCCCACAACCTTGCCGAAGTCATCGACGGCACCATCGCCCTCATCGACAATCCCGAGCTCACCGTAGACGAGTTGATGGACTATATTCCCGCGCCCGATTTCCCCACGGGCGGCATCATCATGGGCAGGAGCGGCATCCGCAAGGCGTACCGCACGGGCCAGGGCAGCATCATCATCCGCTCCAAGTGCGAGATCGAGGAAGTCGGCTCGGGCGGCAACGTGCGCAGCCGCATCGTCGTCACGGAAATTCCCTATCAGGTCAACAAGGCGATGCTCGTCAAGACCATTGCCGACCTCGTCAAGGATAAGCGCATCGAAGGCATTTCGGATATCCGCGACGAATCGGGCAGAGAGGGCATGCGCATCGTCATCGAGTGCAAGAAGGACGCCAACGCGCAGGTCGTTTTGAACTCCCTGTACAAACACACCAATCTGCAGGTGTCCGACGGCATCATTCTTCTGGCGCTCGTGGAAAACGGCACGGAGCCCAAGCTGCTCGACCTCAAGGAGATCCTCGTCAACTACCTTGCGCACCAGAAGGAGGTCATCACCCGCCGCACCCGCTTCGACCTTGCCAAGGCGGAGGAGCGCGCCCATATTTTGGAAGGGCTGGTGCTCGCGCTCGCCAATATTGACGAAGTTATCCGCATCATCAAGGAGTCAGCGGACAAGAACGACGCCTGCCGCAAGCTGACCGCCGCCTTCGAACTTTCCGACAAGCAGGCGAACGCCATCCTGGAGATGCGCCTGCAGCGCCTGACCTCCCTCGAGGTGGAAAAGCTCAAGGAGGAGCTGGATGAACTGCGCGCGACCATCGCGGATTTGCGCGACATCCTCGCCAACGAGCAGCGCGTACTCGACATCATCAAGACGGACCTGCTCGCCATCAAGGCGAAGTATCCCTCCGAGCGCAGGACGGAGATCTCCGTCGATTACGGCGAGATCGACGACGAGGACCTCATCGATGAGGAGGACGTCGTCATCTCCATGACCCACTCCGGGTATGTCAAGCGCATCCCCGTCACCGAATACCGCGCGCAGAACCGGGGCGGCGTGGGCGTGACGGCGCACCGCCCCAAGGACGACGATTTCGTCGAGCAGATGTTCGTCTGCTCCACGCACAACGATATCCTGCTCTTCTCCAACTTCGGGAAGGTGTACTCCATCAAGGGGTACCATATCCCGGAAGCGGCGCGCGCCGCGCGCGGGCGGGCGATCGTCAATATCGTGCAGCTGAGCGCGGGCGAGAAGGTCGCGGCGATCCTGCCCGTCTATGCGCGCGACGGCGGCTATCTTGTGATGGCGACCAGGAACGGGCTCATCAAAAAGACGGCGACGAGCGAGTTCGACCATATCCTGCGCAGCGGCAAGATCGCCATCCGCATCGTGGAAGGGGATGAGCTCATCAGCGTGCAGTTTGCCTCCGGAAAGGATGAGATCATAATCGCCTCGCGCTCCGGCAAGTGCATCCGCTTTGCCGAAACGGACGTGCGCCCCATGGGGCGCGACACGATGGGGGTCAGGGCCATCAACCTTGCCGAAGGGGACTCCGTGGTGGATATGCTCGTGCTGCGCGAGGGGTGCGATATCCTCACCGTCTCCGAAAACGGCTACGGCAAGCGCACCGACCGCGCCGACTACCGCATGCAGTCGCGCGGCGGCAAGGGCATCAAGGCGGGCGTGTTCAACGAAAAGACGGGCGCGCTCGTGGGGATGAAACTGGTCACCGACAACGACGATATCATGCTCGTGACTTCGGCGGGCGTCGTCATCCGCATGCACGCGGACAGCATCTCGCACATCGGCAGGAACACGCGCGGCGTGCGCCTGATGAACGTGCGCGGCGGCACGGTCGCCACCGTTGCCGTGACCGAAAAGGACGACGAAGCCGAGGTGGAAGCGCCCGAAGAGACGGCGGCGGACCTCACGCCCGAAGAGCTTGCGGAGGGTGCGGAGAGCGACGTTTCCGAAGAGGAAAACGCGGACATGGGTACGCCCGATGAGGGCGGCGAGCCCCCCGTGTCCGGCACGGAGGAATAATTTGCCATCGGCGCGCCGCCCGCCTCCGTGTACGGAGGCGGGCGGCGTTTTTTTTCTGCCGGACGGCGCTCTGCTTTCGGCAAAAGGCAACGGGCGGGTGCTTTCCGCCCGTGTTTTTGCGCGCCGGGATTGACAAACGCACGGGCGTCTGCTATAATAGTCGCGTTATGGAAAGAGGAAAATTCATCGTCTTTGAAGGGACGGACGGCAGCGGAAAATCCACGCAGCTGAAGCTGCTTGCAAAATATCTGAAGGGCAGGGGGATCGCCTGCAGCACGACGCACGAGCCCACCGATTCTCCCTTCGGCGCGCTTTTGCGCGCCTGCCTGACGGGGCGCATCGATACGGACGAGCGCACCATCGCAGCGCTGTTTGCGGCAGACCGGCTCGACCACGTTTCCAACGCCGTCAACGGCATTTTGAAACAGCTCGAAGCGGGCATCACGGTGCTTTGCGACCGCTTTTATTTTTCCTCGCTCGCCTACAACGGCGGGCTGGTCAGCGCGGAGTGGGTGGCGCAGCTCAACGCCCCCGTCATGGAGCTTTTGCGCGCCGACCTTACCGTGTTCATCGACCTCACGCCGGAGGAGAGCATGGGGCGGGTGTCCCGCCGCGGCGAGACGGAGCGCTACGAATCGCTCGAGAGCCTGCGCCGCGTGCGCGACGGCTATTTTGCCGCGTTCGAGCGCTTCGGCGCGGGCGAGAACATCGCCGTCATCGCGAGCGAACAGGACAGGGAGCGCACGCAGGCGCACATCCGCGGCGAGGTGGCAAAACTGTTCGGAGGCAGACTATGACGCAGAAACTGACGGTGGGGGAAGTGCTCAAGCCGCAGGGTATCCGCGGCGAACTGAAAATCAAGCCGTTTACCGACGACGCGGAGACCTTCCGCGCCTTTTCGCGCGTGTTCGTGGGGGAGACGCCCTACAAGGTGCTCTCCGTCCGCACGGGGGGCGGCGCCGTCTATCTCGGGCTCAAGGGGGTGGCGGACCGCAATGCCGCCGAGCTCTTGCGCGGGCAGCAGGTGTACGTCCTGCGCGAGGAGGCGCCCGTGCCCGAGGAGGGCAGATATTATATCGCCGACCTTCTGGGCTGCGCCATCGTGACGGAGGAGGGCGAACGGCTGGGCACGCTCACCGACGTGCGCCAGGCGGCGACGGATATCTACACGGCGGATATGGAGGGGAAGGAGGTGCTCTTTCCCGTGGCGGACGGCGTCGTGACGGCGGTGGACGTGGAACAGGGCACGATCACCGTCAACAAAAAGCGCTTTTTCGAGGTGGCAGTGCTGTGAAGATCACCATTCTCACCCTCTTTCCCGAAATGTTCGCGCCGCTGCATGCGAGCATCGTGGGCCGCGCGGTCAAGGAGGGCAAACTTTCGCTCGAGATCGTGGATATCCGCGACTATACGCAGGACAAGCATCTGAAGTGCGACGACTACCCCTTCGGCGGCGGCGCGGGCATGGTGATGATGGCGCAGCCCATCGGCAGCGCCATCGAGGCGGTCGACCCCGAGCATCGCGCAAGGCGCATCTACCTCTCTCCCAAGGGCAGGGTGCTGCGCCAGGAGCGCATCTTCTCGCTTGCCGAAGAGGAACACCTCGTGCTGTTGTGCGGGCACTACGAGGGGGTGGACCAGCGCGCCATCGACCTGTTCATCGACGAGGAGCTCTCTATCGGCGACTATGTTCTGACGGGGGGCGAGCTCCCCGCAATGGTACTCACCGACTGCGTGACGCGCTATCTGGACGGCGTCCTCTCGCCGCAGTCCCTCGTGCAGGAGAGCTTTTCGGAAAACCTGCTCGAATATCCGCAGTACACCCGTCCCGTGGAATACCGCGGGCTGACGGTGCCCGAAGTGCTGCGCAGCGGCAACCACGCCGCCATCGACAAGTGGCGCCGCGAACAGGCGATCGAACTGACCAAAAAGATGCGCCCCGACCTTCTGTGACGCACACGTTCTGTCCGTTTGAGCCCATCGGAGTTTGAGATGAAGACGATACAGTGGTTTCCCGGGCACATGGCAAAGGCCATGCGCATGATGGAGGAAAGCTTAAAGCTGTGCGACGCCGTTCTGTTCGTGCTGGACGCGCGCGTGCCCGCCTCCAGCTACAACGCCCGCCTCGCGGATATGGCGGGGGGCAAGCCCGTGCTCTATCTGCTCAACAAAGCGGACATGGCGGACGGCGGCGCCGACGGGGCGGCGGCGCTCATCAAGGGGAGCGGGAAGGCGGTCATCCGATCGGACGCCTCCTCGCCCGCCACGCTTCGCCCCCTTCTGGGCGCGATGGAGGCGCTCGTCGCCGGAAAACGCGAACGGTTTGCGCAGAAGGGGACGGTGCGCCCCATGCGCTTTCTGGTCGCGGGCATCCCCAACACGGGCAAGAGCACGCTCATCAACCTGCTCTCGGGCGGGAAAAAGGCGCAGGTGGGCGACAGGGCGGGCGTCACTCGCGCCAAACAGTGGGTCAGGTGCGGTACGCTCGAGCTGCTCGACACGCCCGGCACCATGCCCCCCGCGCTCGCCGACCAGCGGCTTGCGCGGCGGCTCGCCTATGTGGGCAGCATCAACGACGATATCCTTGATAAGGAGGAGGTCGCGCTCGCCCTGCTCGAAGAGCTGTGGGAGAAGTATCCCGACCGCCTTGCGCAGCGCTATGCGATCGGGGGCGGCACGCCGCTTGAAATGTATGAGGCGCTGTGCGCGCGGCGGGGATTTGTGCTGCGCGGCGGGGAATATGACTATACGCGCGGCGCGCTCGCCCTGCTCGACGACTTCCGCAAGGGGCGGCTGGGGCGCGTGTGCCTGGACAACGAAGAGGATCTGAAAGCGGCGGGGCTCATCTGATGGACGAACTGACTTACGAACGGGAGTATGCCGCGCGCGGGTTTTTTGCCGTTGCGGGCGTGGACGAAGTGGGCAGGGGACCGCTTGCGGGACCCGTCGTGTGCGCGGCGGTCATTCTTTCCCTGGATGAAGCGCGCCGTATTCCGGGAATTGACGACAGCAAGAAGCTCTCCGCCAAAAAGCGCGCGGAGCTTGCCGCGCGCATCCGTGAGAACGCCCGCGCCTGGGCGATCGAGGAGGTCGGCGCGCAGGTCATCGACGAGATCAACATTCTGCAGGCGACGCGGCTTTGCATGAAGCGCGCCGTCGAAAAATTGTCGCCGCCCGCGGACATGGTGCTCACGGACGGCAATATGACGTTGGATATCGCCCTGCCGCAGCGCAGCATCGTCAAGGGCGACGCCCTTGTGGCGAGCATCGGCGCGGCGAGCATCCTTGCCAAGGTGCATCGCGACGCGCTCATGTGCGAGTATGCAAAGCTCTACCCCGCCTACGCCTTCGAGCGCAACGCGGGCTATGGGACGGCGGCGCACATCGCCGCCATCCGGGAGGTGGGAATATGCCCGATCCATCGCAGGACCTTCGTAACAAAGTTCTGGGACGAAAGGCAGAAAAACTGACCCGTCACTATCTGCGGCGCAGGGGGTACAAGATCGTCGCCAAAAATTATATGACGCCCTTCGGCGAGGCGGACATCGTGGCGCGCGCGCCGGACGGGACATATTGTTTCGTGGAGGTCAAGGCGCGCACGAGCGGGCAGCTTTCCTCCCCGCTCGAGGCGATCACGCCCGAAAAACGGGAGCGCTACCGCATGATCGCCAGGTGCTTCTGCGCACAGCGGCGGCGCGAAGAGCCCGTGCGCTTTGACGTCGCCGCCGTCCTTGACGGAAAGCTGGAATACCTTGAGGACGCCTTCATGTGAGGGATGAAATGAAAACAAAGTATCCGCTCGGCAGACAGTTCGGGATTTGGGCAAAATTCACGCCCTCTCTTTCCCGGGGATTTCTGCGCCTTGCCGCATGGGCAATGCCCCTTCTTCCCAAGGGATTGCCCCGTAAAAAGGTGCGTATGGCGCGCATGGACGCAGGGGGCGTGCGCGCGTATCTGATCGAAGGCTGGGCATGCGGCAAGGACGCGCCCTGCCTGGTCTATTTTCACGGCGGCGGATTTGTGTTCGGAGGGTCGTATCTGCGCGCTGCGGCGCGCTTTTTCCGAGGGCTGACGCGCGCGGAAAACGGTTGACAGCGCTTGTGATTTGTGATAGGATGATATCGGAGGGGACGCCCTCCCCGCTTACGCGGCGTTCAAGGGAAAAAAGACCTTTCCTTGATGGGCGCATCAGAAGGGTGCGTCAGCTTGATTTTTTCGGCGGTCCCGCTACAGGCGGGACCGCTGTTTTTATTTCGGGTAAAATCCCGAAACAGACAAATAAGTTGGACGGCAGGGGTTGCCAAACGCGCAGAGAAATGGTATAATAGAAAAGAGAAATAACAATAACTCTCCCGGGCGGCAGGGGGAGGGGAGCAATATGGCAACAAAAAAAGCAAAGGCTACGGATAAGAGCAACTTCACCCTTGAACCGCGCTTCCCGCGCTATGTCGGTTATGCCGACTATTTTCTTTCCACGCCCGTCATGCTGCAGGTGCGCAACGATGATTCGGAGACTGTCACCCTGCAGGTGTGCATCGAGAGCGATTCCGGGTTGCTCGTCCCCTACGAAACGCAGGCGGAAGTTCCCTTCGAGAGCTCGGTCGAGTTGACGGCGGAGGGCATCTTTTCGCCCCTTCTGCTCGCTGAAAACGACGAGCTTCGCGTCTGTCCCGTCACCGTCACGGCAAGCCTTGACGGAAAACCGGTCGCCCGCGTGCAGACGGAGATCACGGCGCTGCCCTTCGACTGGTGGGAGGGGCTGGACGGCAATGCCGAGCGGCTCGCCGCCTTTGTGCGCCCCCGCCTTGCCGACTGTGCCGCCGTGCTCTCCGATGCGGGAAAGCGGCTGAAGAAGTGGAACAAGAGCGCGGAGTTTTACGGCTATACGGGTGCCGGAAAGAACGACGTGCGCCAGATCGCCGCCGCTATCTATGCCGCCATCAAAGCGCTTGCGGTAGACAAGGCGGGCGAGAGCGACTTTACCGCGCCCCTCTGCGTTGCCAAACAGGGGTCTTTGTCAAAAGACCGTTTGGCGACCGCCGCCGAGCTTGCCGTATTCACGGCTGCCTGTTTCGAAGCGGCGCGCCTCAACCCCGTCATTGCGGTGGGAAAGGGCGGCATCGCCGTAGGCGTCTGGCTGTACGAGAGCTGCTTTCTGGATACGGTGACGGATGACGCGGAGATCGTGGGAAAGTACGTCTCCGAGGGCATCAATAATTTGAGCTTTATCGACGCGGAGGACCTCTTTTCTTCCTCCAATGCGGCGTTCACTCCCTCCGAGGGGCACTTCCGCCAGAAACTCAAGAGCGGATTGTACGAATACTTTGTGGATGTGCGCCGCTGCCGCATGGGGGGAGTGCGCGCCTGTCCCGTGCGCGGCAAGGGGCTCAAGGGCTATGAACTCCTCAAGGAAGAGGAGATGTCGGACGAGGCGGCGCCCGCGCCTATTCCCGATTTCCGCAGACTCAGTCTGGAGGGAAAGCAGCCCAAAAACAAGCAGTGGGAGCGCCGTCTGCTCGATCTGACCACCAAAAATACGCTGCTCAATTTCAGCGGAAAGAACGCCGTGCACGTCTATGAGGCGGGCGCGGACGAACTGTACGCCCTGCTGCTGGAGCGGGGCGGCATGCGCCTGAAGGGGGAGACGGCTCCGGAGGCCGCGCCCGCCTTCGGCGGCGAACTTGCCCGCCAGCGCAAGGAGCTTGTCTCGCTCGAACAGAGGAAGGGGATCCTGCGCGCTTACGGCGACGGAAAGCTGACGGCGGAAACGGCCTCCCGCCTCATGCGCCGCAACCGCGAGGCGGAGGAGGAGACGGGCGCCAAGGTGCTCTACCTTGCCTTCGGCTTTTTGCGCTATGTCGGCGAGGACGGCGCCGTCCGCTATGCGCCGCTCGTGCTTGCGCCCGCAAGCATCGGACGGGCGAAAGGGAACGAAGATTTTTCCGTCAGCGTCTCGCAGGACGAGGGATATTTTGTCAATTCCACGCTGCTTGAATTTCTCAAGCAGGAATACAACATCGACGTGCGCGGGCTGGGCGGGGACGTCGGCGCGCTGAAGATCGCCGAGATCCTCGCCATGGTGCGCGCGGAGACGGCGAACATGAAGGGGTGGGACGTGGTGAGCGATGTCTATCTTGCCGCCTTTTCCTTCCAGAGCTACCTCATGTGGAACGATATCCGCAACCACATCGGCGAACTCTCCAAAAACGCCATCGTCAGCGCGCTGCTCAACAACCGCATGGAACGGCCGGAGACGGCGGCGCCGCCCGAAGAGGACGACGGCGACCCCTGCGAGGTATTGCTGCCCCTGCCTTCGGACAGTTCGCAGTATTCCGCCGTGGCGCTCTCGGGCGCGGGGGCAAGTTTTGTTCTGCACGGCCCGCCCGGAACGGGCAAGAGCCAGACCATCACCAATATCATCGCCAATGCGCTCTCGCAGGGCAAGCGGGTGCTCTTCGTCGCGGAAAAGAAGGCGGCGCTCGACGTCGTCAAAAAGCGTCTGGATTCCATCGGCATCGGCGAATTCTGTCTGGAGCTGCACTCCAACAAGACGGACAAGACGGACGTGCTGCGGCGCATCGAGCAGACGCTCGCGCTTGCGAAAGAGGAGGACGTATCCGGTTTTTCCGAGCGCGCCAAGGAGCTCGTCGCGCTGCGCGAAGAACTCAAGGCGCCCATGCGCGCCCTGCATGAAAAGCGCAGGCTGGGCATCTCCGTCTACCAGGCCATCCTGTTGTATCTGAAGAACAAAAGCGCGCCCGATATCCTCGATATCGAGAGCTCCTTTTACGATTCGCTCACCGAGAGCAAGCTCTATGAATGCCGCCACATGATCCTGTCCGCCGCGGCGGCGGCAAAGGAATGCGGCGGAGTGAAAAATTCCCCCTTCGAGAACGTCAATCTCACGCAGTATTCGCAGACGCTGCGCGACAGGCTGTTCTGCGCGTGCGAGGTCATGCTTGCCGAGATCAAGCACCTGAAGGCGTTCCTCGCGCTCTTTCTGGAATTTTACCGCCAGAAGGTCTCCACGCTCACGCTGCGCAAGATCCGCGCCCTGTCCGAGCTTGCCGGCAGACTTGCCGCCGGCGCTTACGACAAGTACTTCACGGGCGCGGACGAGGCGGAGTTCTATCTCTTCTTCAATGCCAACAAGCGGCTGGATTCCTGCCTGGAGTACTATTACAAGCACTTCAAAACGCTGGTCGATCTGGACAAAGAGCTGCCCGAACTGAAAAAATTCTGCGAGGAGGGCGGCGACTGGAAGCTCAACCGCACGGCAAAAGGGGTCGCCAGACGGCTGGAAAAGGCGGCGCTGCACCCGCTGGAAGATAAGGACGTCTTCAAATTTCTTGAGACGCTCGTGGAGATCCATGCCGCGATGGGGCGCGTGACGGACAATACCGCGCTCGCAAAGGCGTTCACCGATCGTGCGGGGCATATCAACTTCAAAAAACGCGCAGAATTTCTTGCCGACCTCAAGGACCTGCACGAGCGCGCAGCCGCCGTGTTCATGGACTACAATCCCGACTCTTTCAACGGCATGTGCATCCGCGCCACGAGCGGCTATACCAAGCCCGTTCTGGAGGGATATTTAAAGGCGGTCGAGAGCTATTTCCTTGCGCAGGAATCTTTTCTGACCATCACCAATGCAGACCGCGACAAACTGCGCGAGGAGGATGTGCTCGATTACTTTTCCTCCAAGGCGAGCGCGCTCATCGACAACATCGACATGCTGCCCAACTGGTGCATGTACCGCGCCACCGCGCTCAAGCTCTCCGAACTCGGGCTCAACTTCATCACCGAGGCGCTCGAGAGCGGCAGGTTCCGCACGGACAATGTGCTCGCGGGTTTTGAAAAGAACGTTTACCGCAACTTCCTTGAGATCAATATCCCCGCCGATCCCGCGCTCTCGCGCATGACGGTGGGCACGCTGGAGGAGACGGTGGAAAAATTCCGCCTCTCCTGGGACGAATTTGCGCGTCTCACGCGCGAGCATATCCGCGCGCAGCTCATCTCCCGCCTGCCCGCGCCCGACGGCGAGGGGAGTCTTTCGGTGGAGTTGGGCACCTTCACCCGCCTTTCCAAGAGCAATCTGCGCGGCGCGGGGCTGCGCGCCATGTTTGCCGAGATCCCCACTCTCATGGGGGTGGCGGCGCCCTGCATGCTCATGAGTCCTACCACGGTGGCGCAGTATCTGCAGCCCGTCGCCGATCAGTTCGACCTTGTCATCTTCGATGAAGCGTCGCAGATGTCCACGGCGGAAGCGGTCGGCTCCATCGCGCGCGCCAAGGCGGCGATCGTGGTGGGCGACCCCAAGCAGCTTCCGCCCACGGCGTTCTTCCATACCGCCTATGTGGATGAAGAAAACCTGGAGAACGAGGACCTGGAGAGTGTTCTGGACGACTGTCTTGCGCTGGGCATGCCGGAGCGGCACCTTGTGTGGCACTACCGCAGCAAGCACGAGAGCCTCATCGCCTTCTCCAACAGCATGTATTACGACAATCATCTGTGCACTTTCCCCTCGCCCGATGCGATGGACAGCCGCGTCCGCCTCGTGCCGGTGGATGGCACCTATGACCGCGGCTTCACCAAGCGCAACCGCAGGGAGGCGGAGGCGCTCGTGCGCGAGGTCGTGCGCAGGCTCTCCGATCCCGTCCTGTCCCAGTCGAGCATGGGCATCGTCACCTTCTCGAGCGCGCAGCGCGACGATATCGAGCGGCTTCTGACCAAGGAGATCATCGCAAAACACCTGGACGCGGCTGCATATGACAGGGAAGAGCCCCTTTTCGTCAAAAACCTCGAGAACGTGCAGGGCGATGAGCGCGACGTCATCCTCTTTTCCGTGTGTTACGGCCCGGACAGCACGGGAAGGGTCTCCCTCAACTTCGGTCCGCTCAATCAGGCGGGCGGTTGGCGGCGCCTCAACGTTGCCGTCTCGCGTGCCAGGGAGGAGATGCTCGTATTCTCCACGATGACTTCCCCGATGATCGACCTTGCCAAGACCTCTTCCAAGGGGGTGGCGGGGCTCAAGGCGTTCCTTGAATTTGCCGAAAAGGGCAGAACGACGCTTGCGGCGCCCTCCGCCTCCGTGCGCACGGGCGCGGGCATCGGCAAGTATATCGCCGAAGAGCTCACCGCCTGCGGCTATGAATGCCGCTATGACGTGGGCGCCTCCGACTTCAAGGTGGACGTGGGCGTCGTGGACCCCAAAAACAAGCATCGTTTTCTGTTGGGCGTGCTCTGCGACGGCACCGATCAGTTCTCCGTCAAGGACAGGAACATCCTGCAGGTGCAGACCTTAAAGCGCGCCAACTGGAATGTGGTGCGCGTGAACAGCGTCAACTATTACAACAATCCCAAACGGGAGATCAAGCGCATCAAGGACGTTCTGGACCGCCTGACGGGGACGGACAGCAAGTCGGGGAGCTGGGTGTCCAAGTGGTCCAGACCATACAAGGCGGTAAAGCCCACGGCAAGCGAGGTCGCTGCCTTCGTGACGTCGGGCGAAAACGACGCCGCCATCATGGCGCGCCTGAAGGAGATCGTGGCGGCGGAGGAGCCCGTCTCCCGTTCCTTCCTGAAAAAGCGTTGCCTTGCCACGTTCGGCATCGCCAAGAGCGGCTCCAAGGTGGAAGCCCGTCTCGATGCCCTTATCGACGGCTGCGCGTTCCGCCGCGACCGCGTGATGAACGTCGATTACTTCTACAAAAATCCCCGCGCCATCGAGATCGGAAAATTCCGCATCGAAGGGGAGGACGCCGTCAGAAAGAGCGGCGACGATCTCACCGTATATGAGGTCGTCTCCGTCGTCAGGGCGGCGCTCGGTGAGCGCGTTGCGCTCTATATGGATGAACTGTGCGCGCTGTTTGCGGGCGTGTTCCCCGCCGTCAGACAGGGCGAACGCTTCCAGAGTTTTCTGCGCGACTGCATTGCCTACGGCGAGGAGAAGGGACTGTTCGTGCGCTCGGTGAGCGACCGTATTTCGCTTGCGTGACGGTGAAAAGATCTTCCGGACAGGTTTGCCGGAAGATTTTTGTTGTGTTCGCGCATACGCTGCAAACGGTTGACATTCGATATCGGATATGATACTATGCTGTGGGCGGAGCGGACAAGACGTTCCGCGCAAGAGGGATTCATGAAATTCAAGGTCAAACGCAGAATGAGCGTCTGGCGGTATCTCGCATTGGGGTACCTTCTGCTCATTCTCTTCGGCAGCTTTTTGCTGGTGCTGCCCTTTGCGAAACAGAGCGGAGAGTGGGGAACATTCGCGGATTACGTTGACGGCTTGTTCGTGGCGACCTCCGCCACCTGCGTCACGGGTCTGACGCCCGTCGTCACGGCGGAGCACTGGACCACCTTCGGGCACGTTGTCATCATCTGCCTTATCCAGATCGGCGGTCTGGGATTTACGACGCTCGTATCCATTCTCTTCATGGCGATCGGCGGCAAGAGCTTCGGGTTATACGAGCGCACGGCGATGGTGCAGTCAGTGGGGGAAAGCAAACTCACGGGTGTAAAAAAGCTCGTCAAACGCATCCTGTTGGGAACGCTCATCTTTGAGACGGCGGGCGCGCTGCTTCTGATGATCCGCTTCATCCCCGATTACGGTGCGGTCGGCATCTGGTACGGCGTATTCCATTCCATCTCGGCGTTCTGCAATGCGGGATTTGATATCATCGGACCCGTTTCGCTCGTCGACTATGCGCGCGATCCTCTTGTCTCCCTCGTCATCTGTTTTCTGATCATCATCGGCGGGCTGGGCTTTTGCGTATGGGGCAACATTACCGACTGCAAGGGGAATCCCCGCAAATTTTCTTTCTATACGCGGATCGCGCTCATCGGTACGGCGGTGCTTCTCACCGTCGGTACGGCGCTCTTTATGGTGTTCGAGTGGAACAACGTAAGCTATGCCGGTTTCAATTTTGGCGATAAATTGCTTTGTTCTTTCTTCAATGCCACCACGGCGCGCACGGCGGGATACTTCACCACCGATCCTGCGACCCTCTCCAACAGCGGCACGCTGCTGATGATCATTTTAATGTTCATCGGCGCATGCTCCGGCTCGACGGGCGGCGGCGTCAAAGTGAGCACGTTCACCGTCATCCTCGTGGGTATGTTTTCCGTCATGCGCGGCAAGAAGGATATCACCATCGGGAAGCGCCGCATCGATCAGAGCACGCTTTCGCAGGCGCTTGCCGTGTTTGTCGCCTATCTCTGTCTTACCATCACGGCGACCCTTCTGATCAACGCCATCGAGCCCGACGCGGTCGCGTCGTTCAGCGCCGTCATGTTTGAAACAGTCTCGGCGATCGGTACGGTGGGACTGACGCAGGCGCTCACGGCAAAAATTTCCATCGTTTCCGAATTTATTCTGATCGTGCTCATGTATCTGGGCCGCGTTGGGATTCTGACCTTCGCTTTTGCGCTCAAGCGCAGAAAGAAGGGCGAGGCGGCAGCGGTACGCCGTCCCGTGGATACGGTGTTCATTGGCTGACGGGTAAAACGGCAGGATAATTCCGGTAGATTCAGGATAACAAAAACCACGGCGTGCCCGCACAGGTGCGCAGGGTAAATTATTTCAGACGAGGAGAACAGATTATGATTTCCGTATTGCTCATCGGCATGGGGAAATTCGGCAGGACGCTGGGCGAAAAGCTGCTCGGGCTCGGGGACGAGGTGATGATCGTTGACAAGAGCGAGGACGTCATCAATTCGCTCGCGCCTCGCTATACCAACGCGCTCATCGCCAACTGCATGAGCATGGACAACCTGGAAACGATGGATATCCCTTCCTTCGACGCGTGCATCGTTGCCATCGGCGAGGATTTTCAGGCGTCGCTCGAGATCACGTCCAACTTGAAGGACTGCGGTGCGAAGCGGGTCGTCTCGCGCGCTACCACCGAGATCCAGCGAAAGTTTCTGTTGCGCGTGGGCGCGGATGAGGTCATCTATCCCGACGCCGACATCGCAGAAAAGCTTGCCGTGCGGCTGAATACCGATAACGTCATCAACTTTGTCGACCTCGATTCGGAGTACGCCATCTTTGAGATCGAGCTGCCCAAAAAGTGGCTGAAGAAGACGCTGGTCGAGGTCAACCCGCGCGTCAACTATGGCATGAACATCCTCACCATCAAGAACAGCGGCGAGATCATTTATTCCATCAGCGGCGACTATGTGTTCCGTGAGGGGGACCAGCTTCTGGTATTCGGCAATACCGAGCATATCCTTGCTTTTACCAATAAGCAGAAATGATCGATG
>CAJFNH010000015.1 GCA_904394195.1 Candidatus Gallimonas caecicola | reverse complement strand
CGACATTGCCGCGGAGGGGAACAAGGTGTACCTTGTCACCGAGGACAAGGAGGGGCGCGAGGTCTCGCGCAAGCTCGTGCACGACTTCAACGGCACGTCCGGCGTGGTGCAGGGCATGCACAACTGCGACGATTCGGTGCGTTCTTTTGCGCACTCCTGCTTCCGCTATGCGCTCGAGCAGGGCATCCCCATGATGTTTGCCACCAAGGACACCATCTCCAAGGTGTACGACGGGCAATTCAAAAAGATCTTTGCGGAAGTGTATGAAGGATACAGGGCGCAGTTTGAAGCCGCGGGGCTGTGGTATCTCTACACCCTCATCGACGACGCGGTCGCGCGTATTGTCCGCTCGGAGGGCGGCATCCTCTGGGCGTGCAAGAATTATGACGGCGACGTGATGAGCGATATGGTCGCCACCGCGTACGGGTCGCTGGGCATGATGACCTCCGTGCTCGTCTCGCCCGACGGCAAGTATGAGTACGAGGCGGCGCACGGCACCGTCACGCGGCATTATTACAAGTATCTTGCCGGCGAGGAGACGTCCACCAACTCGGTGGCGACCATCTTCGCCTGGACGGGCGCGCTGAAAAAGCGGGGCGAGCTGGACGGCAATGCGCCGCTTATATCGTTTGCCGAAGGGCTGGAGCGCGCAACCATCGCTGCCATCGAGGAAGGGGAGATGACGGGCGATCTGGTCCCGCTCTTTTATAAGGAGGGCGTCGCGGCCCGAAAACTCTCTTCCGAGGCGTTTTTGCATGCCGTTGCCCGCCGCCTGGCATAAAAATATCGCAGGGCCGCTCTGCGGAAAACAAAAAACGCGCCGTACGGCGCGTTTTTCTTTTGTTCAGTCCCGCCTTACAAGCGAGGCAAAGACGAGCGCAAAGCGCAGGAAATACAAGAGGGAGATGAGCAGGGAGGCGACATAGGTCAGCGCCGCGGCAGAGAGTACCTTGCTTGCGGCAGGCACTTCCTCCTGCGTCAGGATGCCCTCCTCCACGAGCATCTTCTTTGCCCTGTGCGAGGCGTTGAACTCCACGGGCAGCGTCACCAGCATGAACAGCGTGGACAGCCCGTACAGCGCAATGCCCAGATACACCGCCCACTGTCCGTACGGATAGGGCGCGGCCTCCCAGAACAGATCGAGCAACAGCCCCACGATGACAAGGGGCAGCGCAAGGCGGGAGCCGATGTTGGCAACGGGCACGAGCACGTTGCGGATCTTATAGGGCACATACCCCGTATGTTTTTGCATGACGTGGCCCACCTCGTGCGCCGCCACCGCGACCGCCGCCACCGAGGCGCTGCCGTAGGTGCTCATGGACAGGTTGACCACGCTCTTGCCGGGGTTGTAGTGGTCGGTGAGCTTTCCCTCCACGCGGTTGACGGAGATGCCCGTCACGCCGCGGTTGCGCATCAGGCGGGTCGCCGTATCGTAGCCCGTCATGCACGAGCGCGTCTGAACGCGGTCGTACCTGGAGTACGTCGAGTTGACGCGCGCCGAAGCCCACGCCGAAAAGGCGAGGCAGGGCAGCAACAGCAGCAAAAACAACAGATAACCAAACATAGACGTCTCCTTATTTTATTATACCGCGCGGCGGCGCCTTTCTAACAGGATATCCGATATTTTCACAAAAAAGGGCAAAATTTTTTGGCGTGCAAAGGGCGGCGGACGGAAAACGTCTTGCGTTTTGTGCGAAAACTTGCTATACTTGCGGTATGGATAACAAGATTTTCACCGATAAGGTGCGCGTCACGCTCAAGGCGGGGGACGGCGGCGACGGGATGAACTCCTTCAAAGCCTATAAGGGAAAGCCCGCGTGCGGGCCGGACGGCGGCGACGGCGGCGACGGCGGCAGCGTGTATGTCGTGGCGGACGAGAACGTGCACGACCTGCTCGCCTACCGCTACACAAGCAAGTATTGCGCGGGCAACGGCGAGCGCGGCGGCTCCAACCAGTGCTCGGGAAAACGGGGGGCGGACGTGGTGCTCAAGGTCCCCTGCGGCACCCTCGTGCGGGACGCGGAGAGCGGAAAGATCATCTGCGACGTCTATGAGAACGGCGAAAAGGTGCTGCTGCTCGCGGGCGGCAGAGGGGGCAAGGGCAACGTGCGCTTCACGACCGCCCGCCGCCATGCGCCCAACTTTGCGCAGAAGGGCGTCAGGGTAAAGCCGCACGCCGTCATTCTCGAAATGAAGGTCATTGCCGACGTCGGGCTGGTAGGCTTTCCCAACGTGGGCAAGTCCACGCTGCTCTCTAAAATTTCGGCGGCGCGTCCCAAGATCGCAGACTACCACTTCACAACGCTCTCGCCCAACCTGGGCGTGGTAAAGTACTACGAAAACTCCTTTGTCGTCGCCGATATCCCCGGGCTCATCGAGGGAGCGGCGCAGGGCGCCGGGCTGGGGCATGACTTCCTGCGCCATATCGAGCGCACCCGCATGATCTGCCACGTTCTGGACATTGCGGGCACCGAGGGGCGCGACCCCCTGGACGACTTTGAAAAAATCAACGCGGAGCTCGCTGCCTATTCGCAAAAGCTTGCGCAGCTCCCGCAGATCGCCGTTCTAAACAAGTGCGACTGCGCGGGCGCGAAGGAGAACGCGGCGCGCTTTGCTTCGGCGTATCCGGATGTTGCTGTCTGCGAGGTGTGCGCCGTGCGCGGCGAGGGGACAAAGGAACTGCTGGACGCCGTGTGGAAGCTGCTCGGGACGCTCCCGCCCGCCGAAAAGATCCCCTCGGACGAGTTCGCCTTCGAGGAGGAGGACACCTGGCAGTTCGAAATTTTCTGCGACGAGAACGGGGCGTTCGTGGTCACGGGCGGGCTGGTCGACCTGCTGTGCCGCAACGTCGTGCTCAACAATCCCGATTCGATGGCGTACTTCCAGCGCATGCTCAAGACGCGCGGCGTGTTCAAAGCGCTGGAAGAGCGCGGCTGCCAAGAGGGGGACACCGTCGTCGTGGGCGACGTGGAATTTGAATACATCCCGTAAATTTCAAAACATTTTACCCAAAGGGGAGGAGATCATGACAAGCAAGCAAAGAAGCAAGTTGAAGTCCATCGCGGCGAACCTTTCCCCCGTCACGCAGATCGGCAAAGGGGGAATTTCGGACAACCTTTTAAAGACGCTCTCCGAGGCGCTCGAAGCGCGCGAGATCATCAAGGTCAACGTGCTGCCCGCGGCCGAGGCGGATGCCGACACCATGGCGCAGAACGTTGCCGACCTTCTGGGCGCCGAGGTGGTGTACGTCATCGGCAGGAAGGCGGTGTTCTACCGCCGCTCGCAGCGCGAGGACATCGAACATATCGAGCTGTGAGCGCCATGCAAAAGGAATATTTCTTCATCTCCCATTCTCACCTGGATATCCGCAAGGTGCGCCTTGTGCGCAACACCATCGAACAGGACGAGCGCTACGAGCCCATTCTCTTCTTCCTCAAATGCGTGGAGGACGACGAGGAGCTCAACGACCTTCTCAAGCGGGAGATCGGCGCGCGCGATTGGTTTGTGTACTGCAAAAGCAGGAATGCCGAGGCGTCCAGATATGTATGCAACGAGCTCGCATATATCCGCGGCCTCAAAGAGCAGGGCATGACGAAAAATGTGCTGACCATCGATATCGACGGGCTGGACGACGAACAGATCGTTGAAGAGACGCGGCGGCAGACGTGGAAGCGGCATGCCTTCCTCTCCTATTCGCACAAAGACGTGATATATGCAACGCGGCTCGTGCACGCGCTCGAGCGCAGGGGCTTTTCGGTGCAGTGGGACCTCTCCATTTTTGCGCCGGGTGGGCTTTGGAACGTGCAGACGGGGGATGCCATCCGCAGCGTCGCCGACCACAAGGGCGTTCATATCGTGCTGCTTACCGAGCAATCGTGCGCGGCGGGCGCGAGCAGATTCGTCATGGATGAGACGGAGCTCGGGCTGACAAGCGGCAGCACGGTCATCCCCGTGTGCCTGGAAAGCGGCGGACGTTCGCTCGTTTCCATGGATACGCCCTTTTTCAGGATGTTCCCCGACATATGGTGCATTTCGTTCGACATAGACGGGGACTACGATATCCTGGTCGATAAGATCGTGGATTATCGGTTCAAAACGCTATAAAGGCCGTACGGGGCATGCTGTTTTTGCAGGCGGCTTGTTTCGCGGACGGGAATTTTCCGGCGGAAAATTCCCCCAAAGGGTTGACAAATGCGGTTTCGGGGGATATAATAGAGGCACAAAAGAATATCCGGTAGGTAAGGCTACTACGGGGATACGGGCTGTTGCCGCAAAACGATGGAGACATCGTGCGCAGGTTTGAACAGGTTGCGTCGAAGAACAAGGCGCAGCATAACACAGCTTCACCGCCCCGCGAAGTCAAAGCTCGAACGGTGGACTTTTTGGCGGACAGTCATATTTTCCGCGCGCCGTCGGGCGCGCGGTTATTTTTTTGAAAAAATCAAGGAGGCATGCAGGATGAACGAAGGCAGTCGAAGTCGCAAAGCGTCGTCGGGCGGGCGAGTGCGCACCGTTCGCCTGTATGTCCGCGCGCCGGTGCGTTGACGGCTCGGCTACCTCATCGATTTGCATCGAAGGAGGTAGTGATGAAAAAATTCAGGAACGTATCTTCCGCTTCGGCACAGAGGCTTGCGCGCCCCGCCGCGGCGGAGCGCGTGCGCAAGGCGGCGCGTATGCCCGCCGAGCGCGTCTGTTCATGGCTGGAAACGGGCATGGACGGACTGACCGCGCAGGAGGTGCTCGACCGCCGTGCGCGCTACGGCGGCAACGTCATGGGCGAAAAGCGCTCTTCGGGGGTGCTGCGCAGGCTTGCGGGCGCCTTTTTCGGCCCTTTTACGCTGATCTTGTTTGCGCTGGCGGTCGTCTCCCTTCTGACGGACGTCGTGTTTGCCGCACCCGGCGACAAGAATCCCTTCACGGTCATCGTCATCGCCGTGATGATCCTTCTTTCGGGCGGCATGCACTTCGTGCAGGAGACGAAGAGCGGCAAAGCGGCGCAAAAGCTCTCCTCCATGATCGCGCCCACGGCGTGCATCGTGCGGGAGGGGAGGGCTGCCGAGATCCCCGTCTCCGATATCGTGGTCGGCGATCTGGTGCGCTTGAGCGCGGGCGACATGCTCCCCGCGGACGTGCGCATCCTGGCGGCGCGCGATCTGTTCGTGTCGCAGTCCGCGCTGACGGGCGAGAGCGCGCCTGCGGAAAAGCGCGCCGACGCGCAGGAGGGCGCGCTGCTTGAATGTGCCTGCCTTGCTTTTGCGGGCACCAATGTCTTGAGCGGCAGCGGAACGGGCATCGTGGTGGCGGTGGGCAGGGATACCCAGCTCGGCCAGACGGCAAAGGCGCTCGGAGAAAAGCCCTCAAAAACGGCGTTCGACCGCGGTGTGGATGCAGTCTCCCGCCTGCTCATCCGCCTCATGCTCATCATGGTGCCCGTCGTATTCCTCATCAACGGGCTGACCAAGGGGGACTGGCTGAATGCGGGGCTGTTTGCCGTGAGCGTTGCCGTGGGGCTCACGCCCGAGATGCTGCCCATGATCGTTACGACCTGTCTTGCCAAGGGCGCGGTCACAATGTCGCGCAAGAAGGTCATCGTCAAAAATCTGAACGCCATCCAGAATCTGGGCGCGATGGACGTGTTGTGCACGGACAAGACGGGCACCATCACGCAGGACAAAGTCGTGCTGGAAATGCACCTTGACATCACGGGGAAGGAGGACGCGCGCGTTTTGCGCTATGCCTGGCTGAACAGCTACCATCAGACGGGACTAAAAAATCTGATGGACGCCGCCATCATCGCGCGCACCGAGGAGCTGTGCGCGCAGGGCGGGCTGGATGCCGAACTGCTGCACTCCTACCGCAAGACGGACGAGATCCCCTTCGATTTCGAGCGGCGCAGGATGAGCGTGATCGTCACCGACCGCGCGGGCAGGGAGTTGCTCGTGACCAAGGGGGCCGTGGAGGAGATGCTCCGCGTTTCCTCCCATGCAGAGCTGGAGGGTGGGCGCGTTGAGCTGACGCAGGAGGTGCGCAGCCGCGTGCTGGCGATCGCAGACAGCCTGAACGCGCAGGGGATGCGCGTGCTTGCGCTTGCCCGCCGCATCGACCCGCCCGCGCCCTTCACCGCGGAGGACGAGTGCGACATGACGCTCGTGGGTCTGCTCGCCTTTCTCGATCCGCCCAAACCCACGACGGCGGCTGCCATCCGCCGCCTGACGCAGGCGGGCGTCGCCATCAAAGTGCTCACGGGCGACAACGAAAAGGTCGCGGCGTATATCTGCCGCAAGGTGGGGCTGTGCGTTGATGAGATCCTGCTCGGCGCCGACGTGGACGAAATGACGGATGAGGAACTCGCCGCCGCCGCGCAGAGGACGGCCATCTTCGCAAAACTCTCCCCCGCGCAGAAGGCGCGCGTCGTCCGGCTGCTGCGCGCGCAGGGGCATGTGGTCGGCTATATGGGGGACGGCATCAACGATGCGCCCGCCATGCGCGCCGCCGACGTCGGTATTTCGGTGGATACGGCGGCGGACGTCGCCAAGGACGCCGCGGACGTCATCCTTCTGGAAAAAGACCTGACCGTGGTGGCAGAGGGCGTGACGGAGGGGCGCAGAACATATTTCAATCTGATGAAATATGTCAAGATCACGGCGTCCTCCAACTTTGGCAATATGATCTCCGTGCTTGCGGCAAGCGCATTTCTGCCCTTCCTGCCCATGCTCGCGCTGCAGCTCATGATCCTCAATTTTGCATACGACGTCACTTGTACCGCCATCCCGTGGGACAACGTGGACAGGCGTTGCCTCTGCCGTCCGGCGGCATGGGATGCGTCATCCGTGATGCGCTTCATGCTGTGGTTCGGGCCGGTCAGTTCGCTGTTCGATATCCTGACCTACCTGCTCTTGTACTTTGCGATCTGTCCTATGGCGTGCGGCGCGCCCTATGCCGCGCTGGACGGTGCCGGACAGGAAGCATTCGCCGCCCTGTTCCGCACGGGATGGTTTATCGAATCGACCCTCACGCAGATGCTCGTCGTGCATCTTCTGCGTACGGAGCGCTTTTCCCGGCAAAACCTTCCCGCGCTTCCGGTCTGTATCCTGACGCTGGGCGGACTCGCCGTGCTGACGGCGCTGCCCTTTACGGCGATCGGAGAGGCGGCGGGATTTCTGGCGCCGCCTGCGGAGTATTTTGTCATGCTCGCCGGCGTCGTCATGCTGTATATCGTTGCGGCGTGGCTGGTCAAAAAACTCTTCGTGCGCCGGTACGGTCGGCTGATATAAGGGAAAGTGGATAAAGTATCGTTTTCGCGGACGCAGATGGCGCGGCGGCGGGCAGAACTTCCCGTCGCCGTAAATTTTGCAGGTCAGCTTAAAAATTTACGGGCAACCCCTTGTCTTTTTTGTGCAGATATGGTAGAATAGTACAGAAAGGTTTGCATACCGAAAGTTTTTTATGGAGGATACAAGATGCAATATTCACGCGAAGTGGAAGAGATGATCTGCGTCGCAAAAGGGCCCAGACACGACCCCGCGCCCATCCCCGAAGAGGGAAAATGGGTGTGCGCCAAGCAGATCACGGACATCAGCGGCTTCACCCACGGCGTGGGCTGGTGCGCGCCGCAGCAGGGCGCCTGCAAGCTGACGCTCAACGTCAAGGAAGGCGTCATTCAGGAGGCGCTCGTCGAGACGATCGGCTGCTCGGGCATGACGCATTCGGCTGCCATGGCGGCGGAGATCCTGCCCCACAAGACCATTCTCGAGGCGCTCAATACCGACCTGGTGTGCGACGCCATCAACACCGCCATGCGCGAGCTGTTCCTGCAGATCGTGTACGGCAGAACGCAGTCGGCGTTCTCGGACGACGGCCTCACCGTCGGCGCAGGGCTTGAGGACCTGGGCAAGGGGCTGCGCTCACAGGTGGGCACCATGTACGGCACGGCGCTCAAGGGCGTGAGATACCTTGAGATGGCAGAGGGCTACGTCACCCGCCTCGCGCTGGACAAGGACAATCAGGTCATCGGCTACGAATTTGTGTCGCTCGGCAAAATGACCGACTTCATCAAGAAGGGTCTGGAGCCCAACGAGGCATGGACGAAGGCGATGGGGCATTACGGCAGATTCGCCGAGGAACAGGGTGCGGTGAAGTACATCGACCCCCGCAAAGAGTAAGGAGGTTATGACAATGGCTCTGTTCGAAGGGTATGAAAGAAGAGTAGACAAGATCACCGCCGTTCTCAAGGAATACGGCATCGGCTCCATCGAGGAGTGCAGGGACATCTGCCTTTCCAAGGGCGTGGACTGCGACAAGATCGTGCGCGGCACCCAGCCTATCTGCTTTGAAAACGCCGTCTGGGCGTACACCGTGGGCGCCGCCATCGCCATCAGGATGGGGTGCAAGAAGGCGGCGGACGCGGCGGCTGCCATCGGCATCGGACTGCAGTCCTTCTGCATCCCCGGCTCGGTCGCCGAGAACAGAAAGGTCGGGCTCGGCCACGGGAATCTGGGCAAGATGCTCCTCTCCGAGGAGACGGACTGCTTCTGCTTCCTCGCGGGGCACGAATCCTTTGCTGCGGCGGAGGGCGCCATTTCCATCGCGATGAATGCGAACAAGGTGCGCAAGAAGCCGCTGCGCGTCATCCTCAACGGTCTGGGAAAGGACGCGGCGTTCATCATCTCCCGCATCAACGGCTTCACCTATGTGGAGACGGTGTTCGATCCCTATACCGAGACGGTCACCGTCACCAAGGAAGTTCCCTATTCGGACGGTCCCCGCGCCAAGGTCAAGTGTTATGGCGTGGACAATGTTCCCGAAGGCGTTGCCGTCATGAAACTGGAAAAGGTGGGCGTGTCCATCACGGGCAACTCTACCAACCCCACCCGCTTCCAGCACCCCGTTGCGGGTACCTACAAGAAGTGGTGCGTCGAGAACGGCGTCAAGTACTTCTCGGTGGCGTCGGGCGGCGGTACGGGCAGAACGTTGCACCCCGACAACATGGCGGCGGGTCCTTCCTCCTACGGCATGACGGACACGATGGGCAGGATGCACTCGGACGCGCAGTTCGCGGGCTCCTCCTCCGTTCCCGCGCACGTCGAGATGATGGGGCTCATCGGCATGGGCAACAATCCCATGGTGGGCGCGACCGTTGCGGTCGCAGTTGCCGTGCAGGAAGGCATGAGCAAGTAATTTCATTGAGAACACAAAGGGCATTTTGGCGAATCGCTGAAATGCCCTTTGCCTTTATGGATCGGCGCAGGAAAATCTTATCTGCCTCTTGACTTTTTCGTTTGGCGGCATTACAATATTATCAAATTAGTTCCAGGTCTTATCATCTATGCAAAAGCAAAATATTACAATTCTTGACAGACTAGAAAATCTGCAAGCAGAGCTTGAAAAAATCAGAGCAATTGAAAATGTTAAAGCAAACATATTTGATGCCGTGGGTATGGAGCGGCAAGAAGTCAAGCACTCGGCGTTCATTGCATGGCTTCTTGATTCAAGCAAGCCTCATGGATTGGGCAATAAGTTTTTGTCGGAGTTTTGCAAACAGCTATTCCGGAATGAAAGCGTAAGCGTTCAGGCGCGGAATCGCAAAGCGCTTGTGACGGCAGACATATACTCCGAGGATGATTTATCAGATTTTATATACGATAAAAAAGTTGAAGTATATCGTGAGCGCGTCCTTGTTGACAGCGAAAGCCGTATCGATATTTATATCGAATCAAAGGCAACAAAAACGGCAATCGTCATTGAAAACAAGGTCTTTACAGACAATCACGATGATCAGTTATACAGATATATCGAACAATTGAATACATACAGCAGTGCAAATCATAATTTGATCGACAGAAAAATTTTTGTCTATCTCACCCCGCAGGGGACGGCCCCTGATCATAGGCAGGCACATAGTGATGCACATGAAAGGTATTGTCTGTTCAGCTACAGGGCAATTTTACGCATGATAGAAAAAATCAAGAAGTATTGCACGGAACAGAGAGTTTTGTTTTTGATGGAGGACTATATTGCAATGGTGAAAAAGAATATTTTGAAAGAGGATGAGCAGGTCAGAGCAAAATGCCGTGAGATATATAGAGCCTATGAAGCAGAAATATCGCTCTTGTTAAGGTATAATTCCGACAATGCAAATGCTGTTATAAAGTATTGCAAGGATACGTTGATCGAGAAGCTACAGGCAGTCGTAACATTGAAGGACAGCGACAAATATTTTGAATTCTATACGCCCGCCATGGAAGAGGTGTTTGCGAGACATGGCGAACAGATCAGGGAAGGGGGGCTTCTGAAACTGCGTGTATGTCTGTCAGCGCAAAAACCCGATATCGCAATCAATTTCGGATTACAGAAGGGAAACAAAGAACTTGACTGGAGCAATGTTCAGCATTTGATTTTACAAAAATTGATGCCCTCAAAAGAAGCGGCGGGGAGATATGCAACTTTGAAAAATTATGTTTTGCTCAATTCGGAAAGACGCGAATTGGATTTCGACGAAGTGCGCGAGGATGTAGAGCGCCAAATCAATTTGTTTTTGGGGGCATTGGAAGAATTTGAAAAAGGCCTGCTTGCACTGTGAAGATGGGAGTTGTAATTGGCCTGGGATTGGGGCGGTTTCCGCGCAGGCGCGGGGACCGCTTTTTGTTTTATATTGACAGAAGGCCTGTATTTGCAAAAAGGGAATATCTGCAAGGGGGAAGCGGTATGGACGAGGCGCAGGCGAGGGAATATGTTTCGTCGTCTTTTTTGTCTTTTATACTGCGGAGGAGACATTGTGCATGATCGCATGTTTGTTCGTTGTTTGGCGTGCTGATATGTCTGCTCGGCTGCTTGTGTGCCTTTTTTTGTTTTGAATTGTTACCGAGTCCATTTCATCCGAACGTTTCGGCTGGAATTTGCGGAATGGGAATCTGCGCAAACGGCAGTAAAAAAATGACGGCAGCCGCCGTCATTTTTTCGATATAGAATGATATAGAATATGGAATATAAACAATATATGGACACGGGCGGGGAGCCGGGCGCGGCTATTCCGCGTCCGAGCTTTCGATGAGCTCGCAGTCATAGAGGGTGGGGGTGAACGCCTGCTCGCTCGGATAGGTGAACTTGTCGCTCAAAACATAGTCCTCGGGCAGGCGGGAGGGGGCATAGCCCGTAAATTCCAGAAAAATACGGTTGAAGTTGCGGATGGTGGCAAAACCGCACGCCTCGGCGATCTCCGTCATCGTCATGCCTTCGCCGGACTGCAGAAGCCGCACCGCGTTGTCCGTGCGCACATAGTTGAGGTATTGCGAAAAGGTCGTGCCCGCCATCGCCTTGAAGTAGCGCGAAAAGTAGGCGTCGCTCATCCCCATAAAGTGCACGGCGTCCTCAAAGGTGTACTCGGCGTACCGTTCGTGCACGTCCTCAAGAAGGCGTTTGAACGCCTCCTCGGTGCGATCGTTCCCCAGCCGGTGCACGAGCTGTTCGCCGCGGAACACGTCGATCATCATCTCGCAGACCGCGCATTTCGCCTCCTCGCCGTAAAAGCGTTTTCTCTGCGTTAAAATGCCGCGCAGCCGCTCGTAGTAGTCCGGGATGGGGTAGCGGTTGTACAGCTTGGGGCTGGCGAGCTGATATTTTTCCAGAAAGGGGCGGACGATGTTGTAGTCGAACACCATGACGATGAGCACGGTGTCCTTTTCGCAGGCGCGCTGATAGTGGATCTGACCGCTGTCCGTGAACAGCGCGTCGCCCGCATGCAGCGAGTGTTTTTTCTTTTCACAGAAGATATCGATGGAGCCCCGTTCCACATACACAAATTCGCAATCGTAGTGCCAGTGCAGAAGGTTGTGCGAGTTGCGGTACTTGCCCACCCAGACCTTCGCTTCCTCGGGATAGCTCCAGATCTCCCTTCTTGCGATCATGCCGTTTCCTCCCTTTTTTATTTTATCATAATCTAAAATATTTCATATGTCAAGCGGATAATGTCAATAAATGTCTAAAATCCGTCAATACGTTGCTTGAAAAAAAATCTTGCATCGGGTATAATGGGTATCGTTGACAGGGACGGACGAATGATCAGATTGCATATCGCCGGTGGTCTTTCGCAAGGGTATCCTGTAAAAAATTGCTTATATCTTCATTCCCCCAATATAGTTTTGGCAAAGAGGCGGTAGTTTCTATCGCCTTTTTGTCATGTTTCGGGACAATGAATGACCATTGACGGAGGTGGGTATGAAACAGGTCTGCGAAGCGGTCGATCGGCTGATCGCATACGCGCGCGCGCGGCTCGGGCTGTCGGCGCGCAACGAGATCTTCGTGCGCAATACGGTGCTCGATCTGGTCGGGCTGGAGAGCTACGAAGGAACGGGGCAGGAATATGACGGCAGAAGCGTCTCCGCGCTCCTGCGCGAGCTGGTGGAGGCATGCACACAGGCGGGGCTGCCCGCGGCGCAGGCGCCCGAACGGCTTACGGACAGCGTGATGGGGGCGCTCATGCTCCCGCCCGAGGCGGTGGAGGAGGCGTTTGCCGCCCACATGGCGGTCTCCTCGCAGGAGGCGACGGAGTGGCTGTATTCCTACAGCGTGCTCTCCGACTATGTCAAAAAGGAAAAACTGGACGCCAACCCCCGCTTTACGGCGGACAACGGACTCATCGTCACCATCAACCGCGCCAAGCCGGAGTTCCGCGATCCCAAGAAGGCGGTGAGCGGCAACAGCGTGAAAGGGGGATACCCCAAATGCACCATCTGCCGCGAAAACGAGGGGTACTTCGGCCGCAACAAGCGCACGCTGCGCACCGTCACGCTGGAGCTGGGCGGCGAGCAATGGTTCTGGCAGTTCTCGCCCTACGGCTACTTCCATGAACACGGCATCGCGGTAAACGCAAAGCATATCCCCATGCACGTTGACAGGGGGACGTTCGTCAAACTCATGCAGTTCGTCGATCTCTTCCCGCACTACTTTATCGGCTGCAACGCGCCTCTGCCGCGCATCGGCGGGAGCGTGCTCGCGCACGACCACTTCCAGGGCGGGGGCGAAGTGCTCCCCCTGCACAATGCGCGCATCTGCATCGCGCTTGCGCACCCCGACTTCCCCGACGTCACGGCGGGCGTCGTCGACTGGCCGGGTACGGCGGTACGCCTTGTGGGCAAGGATGCGCAGCGGGTCGCCGACCTTGCCGAGGTCGTGCGCGCCGCGTGGTGTTCGTATGAGGATGCCGCGCGCGGCATCGTTGCCGAGGACAAGGACGGCGTGCACAGCGCCGTCAGCCCCACCGTCGTAAAGACGGCGCGCGGGTATGAGATGAATCTCATCCTGCGCAACAATATCACCAGCGAACAGTATCCGGACGGCGTGTTCCACGCCCATCCCGAATTTCACGTCATCAAAAAGGAGTCCATCGGACTCATCGAGGCGCAGGGACTGTTCATCCTTCCCGGGCGGCTGGTGGAAGAGCTCGCCGATCTGGAGGAAGTGCTCGTTTCGGGCGGGGAGCTGCCCGAGCGCTACGCCGGCTATGCGATGGTGTTCGGCGAGATGAAGGCGATGCGCCCCTCCTTCACCAAAGAGACGGCGCACGAAGCGGTAAAAGCGGAGCTCGCAAGCGTGTGCGAGCGCATCCTGGAAAATACCGCCGTATTCAAGACGCACGCTGAAACGGCGCAATTTATGAACGAAAAGGCAGGGTTTTGCTATGATTGACAAAAAGGACTACGCATACAGAGTCTCGGCAGCGGGACGGGTCAACCTCATCGGCGAGCACGTCGACTACTGCGGCGGAAAGGTCATGCCCGCGGCGCTCTCCCTGAAAAATACCGTCTATGTGCGCCCCAACGGCACGGACAAGATCAACCTGTCGTGGACGGATATCCCCGCGCGCATCACGCTGGAGATCGGAAAGTTGGGCGAATATAAGGACGTCAAGTATGCCAACTATCCCGCGGGCAGCGCCTATTTCTGGCAGCAGGCGGGGCACAAGGTCATCGGCTGCGACATGTTGCTTGACTGCACCGTTCCCTTCGGCAGCGGGCTCTCCTCCTCTGCCGCCATCGAGGTCTCGACCATCGCCGCGCTCGCCACGGTCGCGGGCGAGGCGTTCGATCCCGTCGAAGTCGCCCTCGTCGCGCAGAAAGCGGAGCATGAGTATGCGGGCGTCAACTGCGGCATCATGGACCAGTACGCTTCGGCGTGCGGGAAGAAGGATAACGCCATTCTGCTTGACTGCAAGACGCTCGTGCGCGAGTATGTTCCCATCCTTTTGGGGGATTATGCGCTGGTCATCGCCAACTGCAACAAACCGCACAGCCTGGTGGAGAGCAAGTATAACGAACGCCGCGCCGAGGTGGAGCTTGCGCTCGGGCTGCTCAAGACCAAGGCGGATATCGCTTGCCTTGCCGAGCTCACGCCTGATGCGTTCGAGCGTATCGCCCGTGTTCTGGACGGACACGGCAAAGTGCGCGACCGTGCGCGTCACGTCGTGGAGGAGTGCGACCGCGTGCGCCGTGCGGCGGGCGCCATGAAGCGCGGGGATGTGGGCACGCTCGGCGAGCTGCTCAACGCTTCGCACGCCTCGCTGCGCGATCTGTACGAGGTAACGGGAGCGGAGCTGGATACGCTTGCGGAATCTGCCCAGGCGCATCCCGCGTGCGCGGGCTCGCGCATGACGGGCGCCGGTTTCGGCGGCTGCACCGTCTCCATCGTGCATAGGGACGGCGTTGCGGATTTCAAAAGAACTGTGTCGGAACATTATACGCGCAGGATCGGCTACGAGCCTTCCTTCTACGACTGTTCCGTTGAAGACGGCATCATCGTGACCAGACTTTGACGACCCGCCTATGGACCTGAAAGTCTGCGCCGCAGACGCTCGGTCATGGCAAAGAGAGACTTTTGCAACATGGTGGCGCTGTTCGTGAAAGGGATATGTGTTTTCCGGAAAACAGAGACATTATGACTTCATACGACGGTATGGAGATCGAATTTTAAAGAAAGGGGAAATATATATGATCAGATATGACCGCGCCCGCCGTCTGCTCGTTCTGGACAACGGCAGCATCGGCTATGTCATCTATGTCAACGATGCGGGATACCTCGAAACGGTGTATTTCGGGAAGCATCTTGCCGACTATTCCGACTTCGACTGCGTGCGCAGATCGGGCGAGTTTGCCACGCCCCGTTACCGCGTGGAAGAGGGGAGGGAAGTGGGCTATGCGGACGGCTTCAAGCTGGACGCCTCGCCGCTGGAAGTATCGTCGCACGGTCTTTCCGACAAACGCGGCGCGCCCATCGTCGTGCGCGGAGCGGACGGCTCCTTTGTCACAGACCTGCGCTACCGCAGCCACCGCCGCATCATGGGCGTGCCTGCTCCCGAGGGGCTGCCGCATGCGCACGGCGCGGCGGAGACGGCGGATATCCTGCTTGAGGACAGGGCGCTGCGCGTGCGTGCGCACCTGTATCTTACCATCTTTCCCGATAAAGACGTGCTCGTCAAGAGTTTTCGTATCGAAAATGTCGGGAAAAAGCCCGTCCGGCTGACGCGCGCCATGTCCATGCAGCTCGATCTGCCCCGCTCGGATTACGATCTCGTGCACTTCCACGGCCGCTGGGCGAAGGAGCGCGACTACTGCTGCAACCGCGTGGTGGAGGGCGTGCAGGAAGTATCTTCCAATTTGGGGCGTTCTTCGGCGGAGTCGAATCCCTTCGTCTATCTCAAACAGCAAGGCGCCACGACCGATCACGGCGAAGTCATCGGCTTCAACCTCATCTACAGCGGAAACTTCAAGTTCCGCACCTATAAACATTTTTTGGGATGGATGCATATTACTTACGGCATCAACGACGAGGACTTCGAGTGGACGCTCTCTCCCGGCGAGACATTCGCAACGCCGCAGGCGGTCATCGCCTATTCGGCAGAGGGAACGGACAAAATGTCGCAGACGTTCCACCGTTTCATCCGCGAAAACCTGATGACGTATGAAAAAAACGAGGAATATAAGCCTGTCTTGTTCAACTCGTGGGAAGGCTGCTACATGACCTTCGATACGCAGCTCATCCTCTCGTATATCGACGACGCCTGCAAGATCGGCACCGAGCTGTTCGTGCTGGACGACGGCTGGTTCGGCGC
>CAJFNH010000014.1 GCA_904394195.1 Candidatus Gallimonas caecicola | reverse complement strand
GTCGCTCTCGATGATCTTGCGCACGCGCAGCATGGTGATGCCGTCCGCCATGGAGGTGCCGCCGAATTTACAAACTTTAATCATAACTGATCTCTCTGCCTTCCATATAATAGCGTTTTTCCTTCGCCTCGCCGAGGGAAAAGGTCTTTTTCGGGAGAAGGGCGCCCCCCTTCAGCGCGGGGAAAAAGTCGTTCTTGTCCATTGCCGCAAGCTTTATGCCCACGCACCCTTCCTGCATGGCAAGCTGCGAAAGCGCCCGGTCGCCGTGCACATAGTCGATGGCGCCGCCGCTCTCGCGCACAAAGCGTTCGCACAGTTCGTCCGTCCGGCGCACCCCTTCCGCTCCTGCGGGAAGCGCGGGGACGAGCACGTTCCCCTCACGGCGGCAGCGGACGCTGCGCATGAAAAAGTCGCAGAACGCCTCTGTCTCCACGTCATGCACCAGGCGGTGAATGGGATAGAACACGACGGCGGGGTCGTACAGATTGACGAGTTCGACAAGCATGAAGCGCGCGGGATGATGGGCGAGTTCCTCGCGCTTGAGGGCGGGCTTGAGCTGCTCCCAATGCGCCTTTGCCGCCGCCACCGAATGGTTGCCGTCCGCCACGGCGAACACGGGATCCCCCTTGGCGTGAAGCATCTGCAAGACGACCTCGGCAATGTCCATGGGGATAAACCAGCCCGTCAGATGGCCGCCGCCCTCCATCAGGTCAAAATCATAGAGCTGTTCGAGCTCCTCGCGCAGCAGACCGCGCACCGTCCTGTCCTTTTTATCGTGATAAAAGAGGATGGCGTGCGGAAACTCGAGGGGCGCATTTTTGCGTTCGGCAATGCGGATCGCAAGCCGTTCGGCGACCACCTCTTCCGAGGCGCGGATGGGCGCGCTCACCCCCTCTTCCGCCGAATAACACTCCAGGTCGATACAGGAGACGATGCCCCGCCGCGTGCCCGTGCGCGTGGTGCGCTCGGTGAACACCGCGCCGCGCGTGAGTTTGGAGAGCGCGTCGCTCTCCAGTGCGGCGTACATGCTCTCGCGGATGGCGGCGATGCGCGCTTCGTCATCCTCGCCCAGGTACACTTCGGGCAGAATAAAATGCAGCGTGGAAGGTGCGTCTCCGACGCAGCGTTCCACGCGCTTCCAGTAGTCCCTGTCCGACGTGAACTGATCGCAGGCGATGACCGCCCACGTTTCAAACCCCTCCCGCGGGATGAGCACGCGGGGAAGGCGCAGACAATTTTTCATACGGCGTTGATGATGATGACCGCCGCCACCGCAAGCACGGCGGCAAGCAGCTTCAGCGGCACATTATGGGTAAACAGCTTTCCGATGAACGATAAGAACTTCATGCCTTCTTCCCTCCGCTGTTGAATTCCTTCCAGTAGTAGTCCTTGAGATAGCGCTTGAGGCTCTCCGAATCGACGTATCGCGTGATCTCCCCCCGCCGCACATAGGAGACGACGCCCGTCTCCTCGGAGACGATGATGGTGGAGACGTCCGCCACCTCCGTCACGCCGATGCCCGCGCGGTGGCGGGTGCCGTAATCCTTGGGAAAATCCTTCTGCGTGAGGGGCAAAAAACACCCCGCCGCCTGGATCTTGTCGCCGTAGATGATCATGGCGCCGTCATGCAGGGGCGCCTTGGGAATAAAGATGCCCTCGATGAGCTGGCTGGAGATGTTTGCATTGAGCGTGACGCCACTGTCGATGATCTCCTTGGGAAGGTTCCCGCCCGAGAGCACGATGAGCGCGCCCGTGTTGTTCTTGGACAGATTCTGCACCGCCTTGACGATGCCCGAAATATATTCGTCCGCACGCGCGCTGACGGCGTTATTCTTTGCCGCCTGCGCGCCCGCCACGCTGCCCACGCGCTTTGAAGCGACGTTCCAGATGCTGCGCTTGATCTCCACGCTGAAGAGCAGCAGGAAGAAGAGCGACATGAGCATGATGAACACATAGTACACCGTTACCGTAAGGTGCTCGGAAAAGAGCGCCACAACGCCCGTGCATGCGAGCAGAAACACATACACGGGTATGAGCTTTTTGGCGTTGTTTTCATAGAGGATCTTCAGAACAAAGTAGATGAGAAGGAAGAGAAAGACCGCCTCGATGACGATGATCCAATTTTCGGAAAAGTTGGTAAATACCGCCCTGATCCCCTCTCCCACTTCCTGGGGTGAACGCAATGTTTCTTCCTCCCTTCCCCCTGCGCCTGCGCGCGGGCTTTTTCATTATTATACAGATTTTGCGGGAAAATGCAAAGTATTTCTTCCGGTTTTTTGTCTCACGCAAAAAATATTTCGGCGATCGCGGCAAAAAGCGCGCCCGTTTTGGTATAAACGCCGCTCTTTGCCCCCGAAGAGAGCACATATAATCCGCGATAGAGCGCTTGCACCCGCGCCCGCCCCAGGCGGCTCACCGTTTCGCGGTTTTTCTGCACGGCATAGGGTTTGACCCCGAGAAGTGCGGCGAGTTCTGCGTCCGGCGCATCGGAAACGGCGATCTCGCACAAGGTGCGCAGGTGCGACAGGAGCGCGGCGAGCACGGCGTGCTCGTCCGAGCCCTTTTCCAGCATGTCGGACAAGATCTGCGAGAACTGTTCGAAGTTCCTGCGCGACGCCGCCTGCGTGAGTTCGTAGATCCTGTATTCGACGTCCTTGGGAATGTATTCCTCCACCGTCTCGCGGGTGATGGAGCCGTTTTCCCCCAGAACGTATGCAAGTTTTCCGACCTCCGTGTGCATGCGTGCGGCGTCCCGCGCACAGTAGCGCACCATGAGCTGCGCCGCGTCCGCATCCATACGCAGCCCCTGCCTGCGCGCCACGCCGAACAGCCAGCGCGAAAGCGTCTCCTCATCCTCGCGCGAGCAGTCCACATACGTCACGCCTGCCTTGCGCGCAAGCTGCGCGCCGCCCGCCTTTTTGCCGCTGTTCACGATGAGCAGCACCGTCGTGGGACAGGGGTCGGCGCAGTACGCCTTCAAATAAACATCCCACTCCTTCTCGCTCGGATAAAATTCACAGGCGCGCACCAGCCTCCTTTCATCGAGAAAGGGCAGCGTGCCGAGCGCGCGCACGAACGCGCCGAGCGCCTCGCCCTTGAGCGTTTCGCCCTCATAGCGCACGTCGTTGAGCATGGGATTGGCGATGCCGCACGCCGCGCGCACGGCAGCCACCGCATGGTCGCGGAAATAGGCCTCCTCCCCCTCGATGAGATAGACGGAGGCGAGCCCTTCCTTGAGGCTCTTTGCAAGCTGTACGAATTTCATAACGTCCTGATTATACCATCTTTGAGCAAGTATTTCAAGCGTCCGCCGCCCCCTCCCACAAATAAATCGGTGTGGAGCACCCCGTCGCCCTCAAAGCAGAATTCCGTCACGCAGCCCTGCGCGATGAGCGTAAGCCTGTCGGCGTCCTCAAAATAAAAGCGCAGTCCGCCGAAGGAGAAGGCGGTACCGGACTCCACCTCCCACTCCTGCAGCCCCGTCTCGGCGGGGTATGCCGCGCAGATGCGGCGCGCAGGCAGAAATGCCGCCACGTTGACGGCGCGCACGGCGTCCTCCGAGAGCACCATGACGGCGTCCAGTTCACCGCCGTAGGTGCGGCGCAGAAAGTCCGTGCATGCGGAAAGCGAGGCGTCCCCGTCGATGAGCAGCACCGCCTCCCCCTGCGTGCGCACAAGCGCACATGTTCCCCTGTCCGTACCCGCGATATCGATGCGGCAGCCCGCGAACAGGGCGTTCTCCAGCAGGACGCAGGCGACAAAGAGCATGGCAACGGCGCCGCATGCCGCCCCGCGGGCGAGCGGGCGCAGCCGCACCCTTGCGCACAGCGGCACGTTGAGCGCCATCCAGACGCCCGCGCCCGCCCCCAGCGAAAATCCGGCGAGCACGGCGGAGACGTCGGCAACGGAGAACGCGAACAGCGTTGCCGAGAGCAGTCCCTGCGGAAGGGCGAGCAAAACGCCTGCCGCAAAGGGCATGATCAGGGAAAGGAAGGCACAGGCGACCAGCGGCAGAAACAGAAGAGGCAGTGCGGGAATGACGATGAGGTTGAGCAGCGTGCCCCATACCGAGAGATAGCCGAACGTGCCCACCATTACGGGAAAGGTGAAGATCTGCGCCGACACGCCGGAAACAAGATTTTCCGCGAGCCATGCGGGGACCTTCCACCTGCGCATGCCGCGCGAAAGCGGCTCGGAGAACAGGAAGATCCCCGCCATCGCGCCGTAAGAGAGGCGGAAACTGACGGAGAAGTACTGTGCGGGAGAGACGAGCAACGTGAGCACCGCCGCCAAGGAGAGCGAGGAGAGGTCGTCGTACTTCTTGCCGAAAAAGCGCATCCCTCCCGCAAATGCGCACATGAGCAGGGAACGCACCGACGACACGGTGAAAGCGCACATGGCGCAGTACCCCGCGCCGAGCAGCACGGCGGGAATGGTCGCCCACCGCCCCAGAGGGCGGCGCAAAAGCAGCATGACGGCGGCATACAGCACGCTGATATGCAGACCGGAGACGGCGAACACATGCGCGATGCCGCCCGTGCGCGTCGCTTCGGCAAAGTCGCCGTCCATCACGCGCATGTCCCCCGTCAGAAGCGCGTAGGCAATGTCCGCCTCGTCCTTCTCCATGTTCCGATGCAGCGTATCGTAGAGCGCGCCGTTCAGCACGAGAAAGAAGTTGTGCGATCTTCCGGTGCGCACATACTGCGCGGGCGACGAGACATAGCGCACTCCGTTCGCAAAGTCGGCGGCGGCGTAGCCGTCGCCGTCCGCAGGCAGCGCGCTACGGGAGACGGAGGCGGTGAACGCGAGGACGTCGCCCACGCGCACGTCCTCGCCCGAAAGCGTCACCTCCATCTTTCCGCCCTGCCCGGCGCCGTCAAAGGTGAGCCCGGTCAGGCGCGCGCTCGTATAGCCGCCGCGCACGGAGGCGAGCTCCACCGTGCCCGTCACGGCGTACTCCCCCGCCGGCGGACCGCTTTCAAAGCGTACGGCGCTCCAATGCGTGAGCCCCGTCCCCGCGAGCGCGAAGAAGGCGAAGATGCCCAGTACGCAGGCAACGCGCCGCACGCCGAAGGGCGGCAGCAGCAGTGCGAGCGCAATGACGAACACCGCCGCCCCCGCCGCCGTGCCCGTGCCGAAGGCGATCGCACCGTATGCGAAGCAGCCGCACAGCAGCCCCATCGCTGCGACCAGGAAGGGCCTGAAGTTGAGGCGCGGCAGTCCCTTGCCGCGCGTTCGTGCCCCTTCTTCAGACATGGTACCCTCCTTTTTTGTGTTTCCTTCGTTGACAGCGATAAAAAAACGGGCTATAATAAGAGCGCTATGTACGCTACCATTCTCTTCGATCTGGACGGAACGCTGACCGACCCCTTTCAGGGCATCACCAACGCCGTCCTGTACGCGCTCGGAAAACTGGGCATTTGCGAAACGGACCGCCAAAAACTTGCCGCGTTCATCGGCCCGCCGCTGTATTCTTCCTTTTCCGAATACTACGGCATGAGCACGCAGGAGGCGGTGCACGCCGTTGCCGTCTTCCGGGAATACTACACGGACCGGGGCTGGCGGGAAAACCATCCCTACGCGGGCATCGCCCAAGCGCTCAAGGTGCTGCGCGGGCGCGGAAAAAAGCTGTACGTTGCCACTTCCAAGCCGGAGACGATGGCGCTGAAAGTGCTGGAACACTTTGCGCTGCTCCCCCTCTTTGAGGGCGTTGCGGGCGCCACGGAGGACGAATCGCGCGTGGAAAAAGCGGACGTCATCGCCTACTGCATGCAGCGCTTTGACATCCGCCGGGAAGGAACGCTGATGGTGGGCGACAGAAAGCACGACGTGATCGGGGCAAAGAAGAACATGCTCCCCTGTGCGGGCGTATTATACGGCTTCGGCAGCCGCGAGGAACTGCTTGCGGCAGGCGCCGACCTCCTCGTCCCCACGCCCGCGCAGCTTGCCGAGCTGCCATGAACGATAAAACACGCAGGGGCATGTCCGCGTATAACGCGGACATGCCCCTCTCTTCATACTTTGCGATATACGGGGATGACGGCAAGGGGAGCCTGCGCCACGATGGTGCGCCCGCCCGCGAGCATCTCCCCCGAATTGAGATCCTGCCAGTTGCCTGCGGGCAGGTAGACGGTACGCTCGCGCATCCCCTCGTACAGCACGGGCGCGACGAGGTAATCGGGCCCGAACATATACTGCTCGTCCGCCGTCCAGCACTGCTCGTCCTCGGGGAACTCATAGAACATCGCGCGCATGACGGGCGAGCCGTTCTCGCTCGCCTCGCGCATGACCTCCCTGATATACGGCTTCATGCGCACGCGCAGCTCCACATAGCTCTTGAGGATCTCATATACCTCCTCGCCGAAGCTCCACAGCTCGTTGTCCAGCCCGGTGTGGCAGAAGCCGCCGCCCCATTCCCGATCGTCGAGCGGCTCGTCCACCCAGGGTCCCTTATCGCCGTGCATGCGCAGGACGGGACAGAAGGTCGCCCACTCGAACCAGCGCACGAGCAGCTCCTTGTACTTCTCCTCCCGGACATTGACGAAAAAGCCGCCGATGTCCGTCGTCCACCAGGGGATGCCCGCAAGCCCCACGTTGAGCCCCGCCGCAAACTGATCGCGCAGGCTCTCGAAATTGCCCTGAATGTCCCCCGACCAGAGCACCGCGCCGTACTTCTGGCTGCCCGCCCAGGCGCAGCGGATGAGATTGCAGATGTCCTTCTGCCCCGCGGCGCGCTGTCCTTCGAAGAAGGCGCGGGCGTGCATGACGGGATAGACGTTGCCCACCTGCAGGTCGGTGCCCAGGTAGTAGCGGAAGTTATCGAACTGGTAGGCGGAATACTCGGGCTCCGCCTCGTCCAGCCAGAACATGTCGATGCCGCTCTCATAATAGCCCGCGCGGCACTTTTCCCAAAGGTAGCGGCGCGCCTCGGGATTGGTCGCGTCGTAGATATAGGAATCGCCCAGAAAATCAAAGCACTGGCTGCCGCGTTCGGGGCGGATGAGCAGCCCGCCGTCGCGCATCTGCACAAAATTTTCGCTCTTTTTATCGACGGTCGGCCAGACGGAGATCATGCACCGCGTGCCGTACGAGGCGAGCTCGCGCACCATCGCCGCAGGATCGGGCCAGTATACGGGGTCAAACTTCCACTCCCCCTGCCGCGTCCAGTGAAAGAAGTCGATGACGATGACGTCGAGCGGGATGCCGCGGCGGTGGTACTCGCGCGCGACACGGAGCACCTCCTCCTGTGTGCGGTAACGCAGTTTGCATTGCCACAAGCCCATCGCGTTTTCGGGAAATTCGGGCGCACGTCCCGCGAGCGCCGTATAGTTCGCCATCACCTGTCTGGGCGTGCCTGCCGTCACCCAATAGTCCAGTTTGCGGCAGCTCTCCGCATGCCACTGCGTCACGTTTTTGGCGAACGTCACCTGTCCGACGGCGGGATTATTCCACAAAAACCCGTATCCGTTTGAGGAAATGAGAAAGGGCACGCTCGCCTGCGAATTGCGTTGAGCAAGTTCGAGCGTGCAACCCTTCAGATCGAGACAGGACTGCTGATACTGCCCCATACCGTAGAGTTTTTCCTCGCGCGGCTCGAAGCGGAGCGTGAGCGCCCAGTCGCCGCCGCGCGCGGGCACGAATTCGCGCGCCGTCACGCGCAGCGAGGGTGTATGCGGCATATCGTACTCGTAACAGCGATAGTATTCCTCGAGCACGCACTTCCCGTCCGCATACAGGCGGATCTTCCCCAAGCGGTCGATGCGCGCCGCCATCCTGCCGTTTTCGATGCGCGCCTCGTCCGTACCGATCCCGATGCGGGCGGGCGCAGGCAGCGCACCCTCCAGCGCCCAGTCGCACGTCTCAAAACGGGGAAGCATGGTCGCCTGCACGCGAAGGCCGTCCCTTCCCTGTGCAAAGATGCGCACCGTCTCGCCGCCCCGTGTAAAATACAACATTCCTTCCCGTTCGAAAAACATCGCTCCCTCCGTTCTTGTTCTTTCACTCTGCATTATACTATATCTTTGCACGATTTTCAAGGCTGTGAAGAAAAAATATTAAACGGACACGCAGCGCGCGCCTCAAAATCTAACAAGAAGCGCGCCGTGCGGCGCGCTTCTTGTTATCTCCTTCCGTATTTGCTTTTGACGTTGAGCCGGGCGAGCGCGCGGGCCAGCCGCGCCTGCGCCGCATGGTGTTCTTCGATGCTCTTTTTTTGCAGGAGCGCCTCCTTCGCCTCGTCGGCGGCGCGGCGCTGGCGCACCTCGTCCACCTCTTCGGGGCGCAGCGCAGAGTCCACGAGCACGAGCGCCTCGCCGTTCTCCACCTTCATGATGCCGGCGGCAACGGCGGCAGCATGCCCTTCGCCATCCGCCGTGCGGTAGGTGAGCGTGCCGGGAACAATGGCAAGGATGATATCGCAGTGCCCCGTCAGCACGCCGTACTGTCCGTCCAGCGTGGGCACGACGAGCGATTCGCACGCTCCCTCATAAAAGGGCTTATCCGCCGCAAGAACGTGCAGATCGAACATCTTTATACCTCCCCCGCCGCGATCTTTTCCGCCTTGGCATACACGTCGTCCAGCGTGCCGACGTTGAAGAACGCCGCCTCGGGCAGGCTGTCCGTCTCCCCTTCGACGATCGCTTTGAAGCCGCGCAGCGTCTCCTTGAGCGGGACGTACACGCCCTTGATGCCCGTGAACTTTTCGGCAACGTGCATGGGCTGGGATAAAAAGCGCTGCAGTTTTCTTGCGCGGTAGACGGTGATCTTGTCCTCCTCGCCCAGCTCGTCCATGCCGAGGATAGCGATGATGTCCTGCAGTTCGCGGTACTTTTGCAGGATCTCCTGCACGCGGCGCGCGATGTGATAGTGCTCGGCGCCCACCACGTCCGCCTCCAGGATGCGAGAAGTGGATTCGAGGGGGTCGACGGCGGGATAGATGCCCTGTTCCGCCACCCTGCGGCTCAATACGGTGGTCGCATCGAGGTGAGAGAAGGTGGTGGCGGGCGCGGGGTCGGTCAGATCGTCCGCGGGAACGTACACCGCCTGCACGCTCGTGACCGAGCCGCTGTGCGTGGAGGCGATGCGCTCCTGCAGCGCGCCCATCTCCTGCGCGAGCGTGGGCTGATACCCCACCGCCGAGGGCATGCGCCCCAGCAGGGTGGAGACTTCGCTCCCCGCCTGTACAAAGCGGAAGATATTGTCGATAAAGAGCAATACGTCTTTATTTTCCCGGTCACGGAAGTACTCCGCCATCGTCAGCCCCGTGAGCGCCACGCGCATTCTCACGCCGGGCGCTTCGTTCATCTGTCCGAACACGAGCGCCGTCTTTTCGTGCACGCCGCTCTCGCGCATCTCCGTCCAGAGGTCGTTCCCCTCGCGGCTGCGCTCGCCCACGCCCGTGAAGATGGAATATCCGCCGTGCTCGACAGCGATGTTGTGGATGAGCTCCTGGATGAGCACCGTCTTGCCGACGCCCGCACCGCCGAACAGGCCGATCTTGCCGCCCTTGGCGTAGGGCTCCAGAAGGTCGACGACCTTGATGCCCGTCTCCAGGATCTGCACGGCGGGCGACTGGTCGACGAATTCGGGCGCCTTGCGGTGGATCTCCCACCTCTCGGGTGCTTCCACGGGCGCGCCGCCGTCGATGGGCTCGCCCAGCACGTTGAACATGCGCCCCAGCGTGCAGCTGCCCACAGGCACGCGGATGCCGCTGCCCTGCGCCGTGACGCGCATCCCGCGGCGCAGCCCCTCGCTCCCGGCGAGCATGATGCAGCGCGCGGCGTTGCCCTCAATATGGCGGGCGACCTCCATGACGCGCACTTCGCCGTTCACTTCCACCTGCAGCGCCTCGCGCAGTCTGGGAAGCTGCCCCTTTTCAAACGCGACGTCCACGACCGAGCCCGCGACGCGCACGATAGTTCCTGTGTTCATACGTTGTCCTCCCCGCCCCTCTGCGCCTGGGCGCCCGCCGAGATCTCGGTGATCTCCTGCGTGATCGCCCCCTGCCGCACATGGTTGAAGCGCACCTGCAGCTCATCGAGGATCTTCTGCGCATTCCTGTTCGCAGAATCCATTGCCGTCATGCGCGCGTTCTGCTCGCAGCAGAAGCTGTCCACGAGCGCGCTGTAAATAAATCCCGCCAGATAGCTGGGGATGATATTGTCGAGCACTTCTCCCACGGAGGGCTGAAATTCAAAGGGCGCGTGCTTTTTTTCTTCCGCCGGCGTTACAAAGTCGGCACGGTGGAAGGGAAGCAGCCTGGTCGCGCGCACCTGCGCCTCCATTGCGCTGCCGAGGTCGGTATATACGATATAGATCTTTTTGAGCTCTCCGCAATCGTACGCCTCCAGAAGAACGGTCGCGATCTCACGCGCCCGCTGCAGCGTGGGGTTTTGCGCCGTGTATAAAAAGCTCTTCTGCACATGGATGCCGTGGCGCAGACAGTACTGCCTTCCGTATTCGCCCACGACGAAAAACTGCGTATCGTCGCCGTAGCGCAGGCGCAGCTCGTGCGTCGCCTTGATGACGTTCTGGTTATATGCGCCCGCAAGCCCCTTGTCCGCCGTGACGACCAGACAGCCCACCCTGCCGTCCGGCTGCGGCTCGTCCGCAGGGGGGTAGAAGTAGCGGTTTTCCACGCGCTCATCGGTGCGGAAGATGCGCTTGATCTCCGCCTGCAGCGCCTTGAAATAGGGGCGCGTGCGCTCCAGGTCCTCGCGCGCCTTGCGCAGCTTTGCGGAGGCGATGAGATACATGGCGTTGGTGATCTTGCGCGTGTCGCGCACGCTTGCCATGCGGGCGCGGATGTCCTTGACGCCCGAGATCATACGCCCTCCCGGTGCGCGGCGTACTGCCGTGCGAACTCCTCGGCGCCCGCCTCGATGCACGCCCTGTCCTCGTCCGAAAGTTCCCCCTCCGTGCGGATGCGGCCGCATACGTCGGCATGTTCGCGCGCGAAACAGGCGAGCAGCTGCGCGCGGAACGCGTCCATCTGCTCGGGGGGGATATCCTGCATGACGCGGTGCAGCGCCGCCACGAGCAGGATGACCTGCTCGTCCCTGGTCATGGGATGAAACTGCGGCTGGCGCAGAAGGCGCATGAGCCCCTGCCCGTAGCGCAGCTGCCGGCGGGTGCTCTCGTCCAGGTCGCTCGCAAACTGTGTGAACACTTCGATCTCGCGGTACTGCGCAAGATCGAGGCGGATGGCGCCCGCGGCCTTTTTCACCGCCTTCGTCTGCGCCGCGCCGCCCACACGCGAGACGGAGAGCCCCACATTGACGGCGGGGCGCTGCCCTGCGAAAAAGAGGGAGCTCTCCAGAAAGATCTGTCCGTCCGTGATGGAGATGATATTGGTCGGGATATAGGCGGAGACGTCGCCGCCCTGCGTTTCCACGATGGGGAGCGCCGTCATCGAGCCGCCGCCGCGCGCCTCGCTCAAATGCGCCGCCCGCTCCAGAAGGCGGGAATGCAGATAGAACACGTCGCCCGGATACGCCTCCCGCCCCGGAGAGCGGCCAAGCAGCAGGCTGATGGCGCGGTAGGCGACGGCGTGCTTGGACAGATCGTCGTAGACGATGAGCACGTCCTTGCCGCGCTCCATGAAGTATTCGCCCATCGCACAGCCCGCATAGGGCGCGATATATTGCAGCGAAGCGGATTCGCCCGCCGACGCGTTGACGATGATGCAGTAATCGAGGGCGCCGCGCGCACGCAGCATACCCGCAAGGCGGGCAACGGCGCTCGCCTTCTGCCCGATGGCGACATAGATGCAGATGACGCCCTTCCCTTTCTGATTGAGGATGGTATCGACGGCGATCGCCGTCTTGCCCGTCTGCCTGTCGCCGATGATGAGTTCACGCTGACCGCGCCCGATGGGGAACATGCTGTCGATGGCAAGCAGCCCCGTCTCCAGGGGCCGATCCACGGGCTGGCGGTCGATGATGGCGGGCGCGGGTGCCTCGACCGGACGATAGCCGTCCGCCTCGACGGGCCCCCTGCCGTCGATGGGATCGCCGAGCGCGTTGACGACGCGTCCCAGGAACTTTTCGCCCACGGGAACTCCCGCGCGCCGCCCCGTGCGGCGGACGATGCTGCCCTCCTCGACGGCGCCGTCGTCGCCGAAGAGCACACAGCCCACGCTGCCCTTGTCCAACGTCTGCACCATGCCGCGCGTGCCGTCCGAAAAGAGCACGATCTCGCCGTATTCGGCGTTTTCCAGCCCGTCCGCAAGGGCGATGCCGTCGCCCACGGCACGCACCGTGCCCACCTCTTCGGCAAGCGCCGCAGGCGCCCAGCCGCCGAGCGCGCCGCGCATGAGGGGTATGATGTCCCCCTCCTCGCCCGCCGCCTGCGTGAGCGTGTCGCGCAGCTGGCGGAACCTGCCTTCTACGCTCCAGTCGTACACCTCGGCGCCCACTTCCAGGCGGAACCCGCCCGGGACGAGGGCGCTCTCGCGGAATTCAAGCTGCACGTCCCCGCCGTATTTTTTGCGCAGGAACGCCTCAAACCGCGCCCGCTGCCCCTCGTCGGGCGGCGCGGCGGCATAGAGAACGGCGCGGCGCGTCATGCGTCGCCTCCGTCCTGCTTTTCCTCTTTTTCCGCGGCGTCCAGAAAGGCGTCGTACGCCTCGGAAGCCGTCTTCATGGCGATCTTATCCGTTGCCTCGGCAACAAGATCGGCGATCTCCCCGCGCGCCTCCTGCACGGCGCGTTCCCGTTCGCGCGCCGCGTGCTTGCGCGCCTCGGCAAGAATGGCGTCCGCCTCCTGCTGCGCCGTATGCTTGCGCAACGCCTCGTAGCCGTCCATTTCCTTGCGCGCCGCCGTGCGCTTTTCCTCGATCTCCGCGTCGGCGCCGGCAAGCTTTTGCTCGTATTCCGCGCGCTTTTCTTCCGCTTCGGCGACCTTTTTCTGCGCCTCGTTTTCCATTTTTTCGTACCGTTCCCTGCGCTCGCGCATGAATTTGCGCACGGGCTTATAGAGCAGCAGCCACAGCCCCGCAAACAGGATGACGAAATTGAGAAGATGCAGCAGGATCTGCTGCCAGTCGATGTTCAAAGGCATGGCAGCCTCCTCACAGTACGAAGATGATGAGGATCGCGACCACGAGTGCGTAGATGATGGCGGTCTCGATGAAGATGAGCCCGAGCATGAACGTGGAGCGCAGCTTCCCGTCCGCCTCCGGCTGACGCGCGATGGATTCGTTGGTCTTGGCAATGGCGATGCCCATGCCGATGGCGCCTGCTGCGGCGGCAAGGCCGATGGCGATGCCGGCGGCGATCGCCTTCCAGCCCGTGTCGCCCTCTTCGGCGGCCGCGGCGCTGTCCTCTGCCTGCGTCTGCGGCGCTTCCTCGTCCGCCGTCTGCGCGACGGCAACGATGTTTTCACCGGGTACAGACGCGGCGGCGGGCGCGTTCAGCCCTGCAACGAGCAGAGCCGCGGCAAGCAGAGCCGCGATACATGCAAGGATAAGGACGATCTTTTTGCAAAATGTCGTTTTCATGCTTTCACCTCATGTTTGGTTGCTTTCTCTTTGGATTTTTTGGGTTTTTTTACATACGGCTCGCACACTTCGCCATAGATAAGGGAGGTCAGCGTGGCAAGCACATATGCCTGTACGAGCGCATGCAGCACCGTGAACAGCACGCCGACGATCACGGGCAGCACAAAGGAGAGCGACAGATAGGAGTAAACGAGTTCGCTCACCAACAGCCCGCTCAACAGCGCGCCGAACAGACGGAAGCTCATGGAGATGGGCAGGGAGAATTCTTTGAGCGTGCGGCCCAACCCGCGCATACGGTTGGAGGCGATGCCCCCCGCCAGGATGACGAGATAGCTCAAACACCCCAGCGCGATCGCCCCGTTGATATCGGAAAGCGGCGCAGGGAGCGTGACGCTCTCGCCCGCAGCCGACTGCCACGGAATACCGATCAGCTCGAACAGAGTCCCGATAAAGATGTACGCCGCCGCCGCAAAGATGTATGCACCGAGAAATTTGTTTCTGTGCGGGCTGCTCCCCTTTGCCATGTTGTCAAACATGCCGACGGCTTCCTCCAGCACGAGCTGGAACTTGCCCGGAACGGTCTTGAAGCGCGGAATGACAAAGATACGCACGATCGCCGCAAACAGCAATATGACGGCGGTCACGATATACGCCGAAATGAGCCCCGGATTGACGGGCAGTCCGAACAGACTGATCTTGTCGTTCTCGTGCAACACGGCGTCCTGCATGGTATCCCGGATGGTCCCCGTTCTTTCATACAGTCCGTCCGTCAGCACGATGCCTACGATGAGCAGGGCGCAGACCGCAAGAACGATGGAAAGAAAGAGGATGGTCTGCTTTTTGGTCATGCTTCCTCCTTTGCGGCTTCCTGCCGCGAGCGCCTATATTATAGTCTTCCCTCCTGGGATTGTCAAATCAATCAAGCCATCCGATGAAAGAAAAACGTCGTTTTCCTTTCCCCGTCCCCCACGTTTCCCCCGCGTAAGGGAAGGCCGTGCGGCGCAGGCTGCGCCGAAAAGGGCGTTCTTTTCCCGTCATCGGCAGGAAATGCCGCCCTCTGTCCCCGTCTGGGGCGCAATCAAAAAACAGGGGCACGCCCCTGTTTCATCCCGTCTATCTTATCCCCTGTCCCCGCAAACGCGCCCTGTCGGCACGGCAGGACAGAGGCGGCGCAAACGGCCCTGCGCTTTTTGCCTTTATCCGTTCCCCTCACCCGTTCTGCCTGCGCACAAAACGAAAGCGGTAACGGCGGCGGGCGCTCTCACAGATCTTCCCGCAAAATTCTTCCACCGTCTGGTCGGAATAGGTTTTAAAGTTGAACGCAAACGTCTCGCTCCCGCCATCCGCGAACTGCACTTCAAGCGTAACGGAAAACCCGGGTTTGGGCAAATCGCGTATGGTATAGGGCCGCATGCGCACCCTTTGCGCCCGAAGTTCAAACAGAGCGGCGGCAGTCGCATCGAACGTTGCCGCAATAAAACGGGGGGCGCCCTCGCGCGAAGCGCTTGCCGCCACGACCACGTTGATCGTCCCGACCAGAAAATACCCTGCAAGGCTGTCCGCCAGCCTGCACAGCCGATGATACAGATTTTCGTATTCCCGGCAGAACTCCCTGTCCGACTGCTCGTCGCCCAATGGCAGGGTGATCATATTCTTTTGCGGTCTTCCCATGCTGCCTGCATTCCGCCCCTTCCTTCGTTCCCCTTTATTGTACTGAAAATCGGAATAAATTGCAAGTCCTTTTTTATTTTTTCAATTAAATTAGTAGAAATTTGTCAATGTGTTGACGGTAAGCGCCAGAAGACGATTTTCCCGCCGTGCGCGGGCAATCATCTCCGCCGTGATACGCTCCCCCGCCGTTGCGATGGCGACCCCGCGGGCATTGTACACGCTCCGTTTCACCCGCCTGCCCAACAGATTGGTGCGGTCGAGGCGGTATGCAACATGCCCGGCCGTTGCCGGCTCTTTTGTTGCGGTATGCTCCTCTTCTGCCGCGGGAACTTCGCCCGAAGTGCGCGCAGGCGGCTCGTCGGAAGGCAGGGCGGGACCTGCTTTTGCCGCCTTGTCTTGCTCTTTTGAAGGAACAGGGACGGCGCTTTCACGGCGTGCGGGAGCAGAATGCGGAACAGCCGTTCTGTGCATGCCCGCAGTCTTTCTGCGGCCGGAGCCGGCGCGGCGGCGCTCCTCTTCCGAAGGATACACGATGACCGTCTCCCCGGGCACTGTGCAGGAAACAGGCACACGGCGTTCCCCGCTGCCGTCTGCGATCATGAGCGCGGGCGCATCGCCAAGATCCACATCCGCAACCGCGCCGCAAAATTCCCCGGTATGCGTATATGCGGGACGTCCCACGGGACAGGGAATTCCAGTAGGCGCATCGGCGCGCTTTCCGCCCGCGATCACGGCGTCCTCCGCCGAAAATACGGCGCGCATGGGCAGAAAAAACTCCTCCTCGTCCCCATCGGCACATATAAGGCAGGACAATTTTTTAAAATCGCGCGACAAACGGAGTGCAATGACATACCCGAGCCACTCCCCCGAACGGGTAAGGACGGGCTTCCCGACAAGTGACGAAATTTGCATGATTTTCACCTCTTGCCCTATCCTATGCCCCCGACGTATCGCATACCCGAAATTTTTTTGCTTGAAAAGAAATTTTTTTGTCAAATCCGCTGAAAAACGCTTGATAAATTTTCCCCGCGGTGGTAGAATAAAACTCCGTTGAAGCATCGTTGCGCTTTGGCATTGCTACCGCGCAGCGGGCTTTGAACTTCATATTGGGGTGTCGCCAAGCGGTAAGGCAACGGACTCTGACTCCGTCATTCGTTGGTTCGAATCCAGCTACCCCAGCCACAGATACCATATATTGTATAAGGAATATGCTTCCAAATACAATATATGGTTTTTGTTTTATATGGCGTATTTCACTCTTCCCCAATTTGGGGAAAGAATTGGGGAAACTTTTCGGACGGAATTTTGTTTTTCGCCCCGTTTTCAGTCTGTTTTGCCCGCAATAGCAGGCTTTTTTGTTTTATTTTTGCTTTTTCAAAAAATTGGTTTGGGGAAAGTTTTGTCAGTAAACGACCTTCTCCGCTTCTTTGAGCTGAAATTCCTCCGAGTAATGCGTGTACACCGTGGAAGTGATCGTGCCGCTCAAAGAGTGCCCCGCCCAGATGCTGACGACCTCGCTCAAAACACCTGCCTCTTTGCATCGGCTTACAAAGGTATGCCGCAGCTCATGGGGGTGGCGTTCGGGCAAAAGCCGCTTCATACGCGTGGAGATCGTGTTGAGATTGGTGTTTTTTGCTTTCTCAAAGTCAATAAACGGCAAAACTTTTTTCACCTGCGGGGTAAACGGTATCTTGCGAAGCACCACGTTCTGCCCTAAACGCTCCTTGCTCGTCTCGCATTGTAGCCACTTGCCGTCGATGATCTCGATGCTCGCAAGTTCGGATTTTCTTAAC
>CAJFNH010000013.1 GCA_904394195.1 Candidatus Gallimonas caecicola | reverse complement strand
CATGCGCTCTTTTTTCCGCGCTCGTATCCGCTGTCTTTGTCTTTCTGACCGGATTTCGCGGCGCCAACGGCCAACGCATCTCTTTGTATGCGCTCATGGCGCAGGGAAGCTTCGGCGCGGCGGCGGGCGCGATCGTTCTGACGGCGCTGCCCCTTCTGTTTGCGCTCACGCTCATCCGGTATGTGCGCTTTCTGCGCAAAAAGAGCGTGAAAGATTCCCTCTACTTCAGCTATGCCACCTTCTTCGCCTATCTTGCGGCACTCATGCTGACGAGCGCCTGCGCCGCGGGCGACGCCCTGCGTCTGAACGAAGCGAGCGTTGCGGGTATCTGCCTGGGCTTTGCGGGCATTGCGGCGTCCGCCGTGCTCTTTTGCATCGCCAAGGGAAGGACGGCAAACGCGCGCGAGACGGCGTCGCGCGCCGTGTTCGGCGGCGCGGCGCTCGCCGCGCTGCTACTCTGCTTTGCCCTGTTCGCGCTCGGTCCCGTTCCGACGGGCAGTGGCGAATTTCTGCCCGGCTTTATGCCCTTCTTCCGCCTTCTGGAAGGCATGCAGGGGGAGGAGGGCTTCGGGCAGATGTACGCGGCGGCGCAGGCGTACGCGGGCGCGGCGTTCTTCTTTCTGACGGCGTTTGCGGTATGCGCGGTGCTGCTTGCGGAACGGCTGGCGGGCGGCATCGCCCAGCGGCGCAAGCCCGCCCTCCTGCGCGCCCTGCTCACCGCCGCATGCGGCATTGCGGCGGCGGCGCTCGAACTTGCGCTCGCCCTGCGCTACGCAGCTTATGCCGATGTTGCCGTCACCTTTACGGTGCCCCTCGTTGCCATGCTCTTGTGTGCGCTGACCGCACTCGCCGTGGGCGCCGACACCCTGATCGCCCGCAACCTTATAAAGCAGACAGCACGGGCAAATCACGGAAAATAAATTCACAAATCCCCTTGACAATGCCCGCAGGCATGCTATAATTGTAAAGAATAAAATCATGACCGATGGAGGGAATATGATCTGTACCAGATGCGGCACGGAAAATCCTGCCGGCGCCCGATTCTGCAAACACTGCGGAACAAGGCTCGATGTCTGCGCCGCCTGCGGCGCACCGCTTGCGCCCGATTCCAGATTTTGCAACATGTGCGGAGCGGCGGTAAACGCCCCCGCGCAGCCCGTATATGCGGCGCAGTCCGCATATGTTCCGCAACCCGCGTACGCACCCGTACGCCCCGCTCCGGCTCAGCCCGCAGCGCAGCCCGCATATGACGGGGCACGCGAAAAAAGACGCGCCGTCGCGCAGCGCGTGCTCGGCTACGTCGGGAACGGGCTTGCCATGCTGGGCGCGCTCATCGCGTTCATCTTTGTGTTCCTCATCGGCACCACAATAAACGCAGACGGCAGCGCGGCGGGCGTCGATATCGCGTTTCCCGTTGAAGCCGGCATGCACAGTCTTTACGATTATTTCGGCGCCATCTACCGCGAGATCGGCCAGGCGCTCGCCGCGACGGAAGTCTATCCGGGCTATTACCCCACCTCGCTCTATGTGACGGCGATCTTCGGCACGGTGAGCGCGGCGGCAGCGCTGCTCGCGACCGCCGTCCTGTTCATCCTCGCGCTGGTGCGCTACCTGCTCAATCTGACGGGCAAGACGCAAAAGGGTGCGGGCGGGCTTGCCGCAGCGACCTTCTTCAGCTTCCTTGTGGGCGCGCTGCTCTTTATGGGCGTGGAGTGCGCCTCCATCTCCATCTCGTACAGCGCCAGCGGCATCACGGCAGAGGCCGCTGCCCGCTCGGCGCTCAACGGCACGACCATTGCGGGCATCTGCGTGAGCGCAATCTGCATGGCGGGCTATCTGGGCTGCGCCATCGCGCGCGGCGGCCGCGAGAACGGCATCAGGGAGGCGGTCCTGCGCTATGTGTTCTGCGGCGCCGGGCTTGCGTTCACCGTACTCTTCCTTGCCCTGCTTTCTAGTGGCTGTGCGCAGTTCATGTACAACGCCGCAGGGTCGACCTCGCGTACGGGACGCTTCCTCCTGTCCTCCGGCTTTGCGGGGATCTTCCAGATCGCAGGTTCCATGAGCCTCAACTTCAACGACATTGCGATCCCCGAGGAATACGCCGGCGACTTCAACTTTATCATGGGCTTTTCCATTGCGGGCTTTGCCCTGCAGTTTGCCCTTTGCGTCGTGACGGTATTCCTGCTCGTCAACTTCTTCCGCTCGCTGACGGACAAACGCAAGGGAACGCTCGGCCTATCGCTGGCGGCTGCCATCCTTGCCATTGCAACGGCGGTGTTTGCGGCGCTTATCGCAGCCAAGACGACCGAACTCATCAATGAACTTGGCGATTTGACAGGGTCTGAACAGTACCGCCCCAATGTGACGATGACCGTTCTGGTCGCGGTGTTTGCCGCCATCGTTCTCGTGCTTTCCATCGTCCATACGGCGCTCACGCCCCGCCCGAAGCGCGTCCTTTATTACGCAGTTCCCGTAGCGCAGCCTGTGCCCATGGCGACGGCTTCACAACCCGCGCCCGTACAGGACGTCCCTGCGGCGCAGCCCGCGCAGGACGACCCCGAAGGCGCCGCGCAGCCTTCCGCCGCGAAAGACGACGAACGCCCCTCCCCCGGCGAAACTGCCGGGCAGCCCGCAACCCACGATTGACAAAATGCAACAAAAAGATGGTGGAAGTCCGTGCGCCGTCGTGATATAATGAGTCTGACCCAACCTGAAGGAGGCTCACTATGACGACCGGACAAAAAATCTATGCCTGCCGCAAGGCGGCGGGCATGACGCAGGAAGAGCTTGCCCAGCAGCTGAACGTCTCACGGCAGGCCGTGAGCAAATGGGAAGCGGACGGCGCCTTTCCGGAGACAGAAAAGATCCTGGCCCTTTGCCGCCTGTTTTCCATCTCGGCAGACGAACTTCTTTTCGGCGACGAACGTCCGGGGCGTTCCCCTTCGGACACGGCAGACGATGCGCTTGCCGCACAAACGATCTCGCCGTCACACAGACGACATACCGTCACGGCAAAGGAAGTGCTCGGTCATGTGGGCGGTGGGCTTGCAATGCTGGGCGCGCTTACAGCCTTTATCCTCGTCTTTTTCATCGGTTTCGAGGTAGAAGGCGGCCTCTCTTCATCCGCCAACGACCTGCTGTTCAACATGAGGAGCCGCTCGTTCTTTTCCTATTTCAGCGATATCTATCGGGAGATCGAACAGATCCTCTATTCGCTGAACGGCTATCCGGGATATTGTTCGGCCTCCCTCTATCTGATGGCAGCGTGCGGCACGATCGCGGCGACAGCCATACTGCTCGCAGCCGCAACGCTCTTTCCCGTCACAGTCGTGCGTTACATCAGAAACCTGACGGGAAAGACGGAAAAACGTCCTGAAACGCTTGCCCTTGCCTTTTTCTTTGCGTTCCTCATGGGCGCGTTGCTGCTGTTGTCGGTAGAGCGCATGCACGTCCGCATGTACGCTTCGGAAACAGATGCGTCTTTGGGCGTCGTGTTCAACGACGCGACCATCGCCGGTATCTGCATTGGCGCCGTCTGCATGGCGGGCGCGCTCGGTTGCGTCATCGCGCGCGGCGGCAGAGAGCATGGCATAAGGGAAGCGGTCATGCGGTATGTGTTCTGCGGCATCTCGCTTGCCCTTTGCGTTACGGTATGCACCCTGTTCGCATGCGGATGCGTGCAGCTTGTTCCCATACCCGGTACCGTCGACCCCGATGCTTCGGGCGTTGTCTCGCTCGGTTTCCCTACTGCCCTGTTCATGGCGGGCATCAGGAGCGCTGGCTTCGATATCGATCTGCCCGAATTATATGAACGCGATTACAGCGCCGTCATGGGGCTTTCCCTCATCGGTTTTGCGCTCACCCTTGCGCTTGCCGTACTTGCGGTATTTCTGCTTACAAATTTGTGTATCCGCATCGCAGGGGGCAGAAAAAAGACATTCGGGCTGACACTTGCGTTCGCGCTGACGGCAGTCGTTGCCTGCGTTGCGGCAGGGCTGTTGGCAAACACCCTCGCCTACCTCCTTGACAGCACCGTTTATCCGCGGTCCACCGCGGCAGGACTTGCAACGCCGATCGTCATTGCGGCAGTCGCCGTCATGCTGCTCGTGCTTGCCATCGTCCATTCGGCGATCGGGCGTAAAACTCAAACGCCCGCACAAAACGATGTTCCGCCGGAACAAAATACAAAGCTATAACGACAAGCGCCCTGCGGCAGATGCCGCAGGGCGCATATTTTATCACACGTTATGCAGATTTCTTGAACACAAGGCGGGGTTTTTCGCCCTTCGTCACGCAGTCGCGCGTGATGATGACTTCCTCGACATTCTGCTCGGAGGGGATATCGTACATGACGTCCGTCATCAGCCCTTCGATGATGGTGCGCAGTCCCCTTGCGCCCGTCTTTAAGCGGATGGCGGTGTTGGCGATCTCGCGCACGGCGCCCTCTTCCACCGTCAGCTTGACGCCGTCCATGCCGACCAGCTTCTGGTACTGCTTGATGATGGCGTTCTTGGGCTTGGTGAGGATATTGACCAGCGCGTCCTCGTCGAGCGGCTGCAGCGAGACAACGATGGGGATACGCCCGACAAATTCGGGGATGAGCCCGAACTTGGTCAGATCCTGCGGCTTGACGTCGTCCAGAAGGGAATAGTCCACCTCGTTCGCGCCCAGGCGCACCTTGCCGCCGAAGCCGAGCCCCGAATCGTCCTTGCGCGCACCCACGATCTTATCCAGTCCCACAAACGCGCCGCCGCAGATGAAAAGGATATTCGTCGTGTCGATGCGCATGCAGTCCTGCTGGGGATGCTTTCTGCCCCCCTGCGGCGGAACGTTCGCCACCGTCGATTCGATGATCTTCAGAAGCGCCTGCTGCACGCCCTCGCCCGAGACGTCGCGCGTGATGGACACGTTCTCACCCTTTCTTGCGATCTTGTCGATCTCGTCGATATAGATGATGCCGCGCTGCGCGCGCTCGATATCGTAATCTGCGTTCTGGATGAGCTTCAAAAGGATATTCTCGACGTCCTCGCCGACGTAGCCCGCCTCGGTGAGCGTGGTCGCGTCGCTCGTGGCAAAGGGCACGTTGAGGATGCGCGCGAGCGTTCTGGCAAGCAACGTCTTGCCGCTGCCCGTGGGCCCGAGCAGAAGGATATTGCTCTTTTCGATCTCCACGCCGTCGTCCGACTTTTCGCCGGAGAGCATGGCGTTGATGCGCTTGTAGTGGTTGTACACCGCCACGGAGAGCACGCGCTTCGCCTTGTCCTGCCCGATGATATACTCATCCAGCTCCGCCTTGATCTCGGCGGGCTTTTTGAGTTCCACCGCTTCCTGCGGCGCCGTCGAGGGCATCTTTACCAGCATGTCGCGGCACAGCTCCACGCACTCGTCGCAGATGAACACGCCGTCCGGACCGGCAATGAGTTTTTTTACTTTGGATTTTTCCTTCCCGCAGAAGGAACAGCTTTGTTCGTATTTTGCCATAAACACCTCTATTAAGTTCACGCGAATCTTTTTGCAAAGGCAAAAATCTCCGCCGTGAGGGTTAGAGAAAACGCCGCCGCGGCACACTATCGCTGACTGCGGCTCGTTTTCTCTCTTGACGCGATTTTTAAGGGCTTTCAGTTTAGCTCGCGTCAATTCACTCTTTCCCCATAAGCCAAAGGGTTGGCAAATAGGGGCGCGCTGCGCAGGGGTGAGCGCGTACGTTATGCTGATAAGCCCTGTGGGCTTTCAGCGTATGCGCGAACTGAAAAAATGTCATAAGCAAGACATTTTTTTGACAGAGCGCAAAATTCCATTTGCGCGAGACCCCTGCTTGCGCTATAATTTTTACAAAAGGCGGCTTTTATGCCTTTGCTATCGATTACGAGGAACAAAGCCAAAGGCGACTGTTGGATTCTCCTCAACCTCGCGAGATTTCTTTTCGTCAGTTCGAAAAGAGATCTGTGAACTTCTTATCTCTTCTCGTACACTTTGTCGATAAGCCCGTAGGCGAGCGCCTCGCTCGCGGTCAGATAGTTGTCGCGGTCGGTATCGCGCTCGATCACGTCCTCGGGCTTGCCCGTGTTCTCGGCGAGGATCCTGGTCATCTTTGCCTTGATGCGAAGGATGTGTTCCGCCTGGATCTTGATATCGCTCGCCTGCCCCTGCGCGCCGCCCAAAGGCTGATGGATCATGATCTCGCTGTTGGGCAGGGCGTAGCGCTTGCCCTTTGCGCCCGCCGCAAGAAGGAAGGCGCCCATGGAAGCGGCGAGTCCGATGCAGATGGTGGAGACGTCGCACTTGACGTAATTCATCGTATCGTAGATCGCCATGCCCGCCGAAACGGAGCCGCCCGGACTGTTGATGTACAGGCTGATATCCTTGGTCGGATCCTTGCCCTCCAGGAAGATGAGCTGCGCCACGACGGTATTGGCAAGCGCGTCGTCGATCTCGCCGCTCAAGAAAATGATGCGGTCCTCGAGAAGGCGAGAGTACAGGTCATAGCTGCGCTCGCCGCCCGACGTGCGCTCCACGACATAGGGGATGAGAACGTTCTTTTCCATATGTTACTTCGCCTCCGCCTTTACCATTTCGTTGTTGGCTTCCAGATAGTCGAACAGCTTGGTGACCTTAATGTCGCCCTCGATGTATTCGAGCTGTCTGGGATCCATCGTCTTGCGGTATTCTTCGGGCTCCTTGCCCACGCTCGCCGCCTGCTCCGCCACCTTCTCGGCGATCTCTTCCTCGCTCGCCCCGATATTCAGCTCCTTGATGAGCTTTTCCACGATGAGCTGGTGCAGCACCGTACGGCGCGCCTCCTCTTCAAAGTTCTTCTTGTACTCATCGCGCGTCTGCCCGACATACTTCAGATAGTCGTCGAGGCGGATGCCCTGGTACATGAGGCTGTACTCCATCCTCTGCATGGAATACTCCTCCTGCTTTTCCACCATCGCGTCGGGGATCTCGGCGGTTGCGCCCTTGGCGATCTCGGTGATGATGGCGTTCTCCGTCTCGTTGCGGGAGCGGGAAGCGGCACTCTTTTCCAGCCGCTCGCGCACCTTTGCGCGGTAGGCGTCCACACTGTCCGAGCCCATCTTCTTTGCGAACTCCTCATCGAGCGCGGGCAGCACCTTTTCGGTGATCTTGTGCAGGGTGACGGTGAACACGGCGGGCTTGCCCTTGAGATCTTCCGCCTGGTAGTCCTCGGGGAAGGTGACGTTCACGTCCTTCGTCTCACCCACATTCATGCCCACGACCTGGTCCTCGAAGCCGGGGATGAACTGGCCGGAGCCCAGCGTCAGGTCGAAGCCCTGCGCCGAGCCGCCCTCAAACTCCTTGCCGTCCGTTTTGCCCACGAAGTCGATGGTTACGGTGTCCTTGAGCTGTGCGGGACGGTCCTGCGCTTCGCGGCTTTCGGCAAGGCGCTCGCGCGTGGCGTCGATATCCTTGTCCACGTCGGCGTCCGTAACAGTATATTCGAATTTCTCGATTTTTATACCCGTGTACTTCCCGATGGTCACGTCGGGCTTGACGGGAGTGACGGCGACGAGCGTCACCTTCTCCTCCGAGATCTCCTCCACGGAGAGCGCCGGATCGCCCACGGGGGTGAACGCCTCCTTCTCCTTTTCGAGGATGGCGGGATAGTGCTCGGCGAACAGGTCGTTGAGCGCGTCCTCATAGAACAGCCCCTTGCCGTAGTACAGCTCCAGGACATGCTTGGGAACTTTGCCCTTGCGGAAGCCGTTGACCACGAACTTCTTGCGGTTTTCAAGATATGCCTTGTCGTTCGCGGCGGCCCATTCTTCGGGCGTGAACGTGATGGCAATGCGGACGGTGCTCTTTTCTGCAGGTGTGACTGTGTAATTCATCGTATTACTCCATTGTATTGATTGATGATTTTTCGGCAAAGTACATTTTACCATATCGGCGCGAGAAAGGAAAGCATTTTTATTTACAATTTTCTTTTTTTCGGGTATAATTGCTGCGACAAAACTTTGGAGGAACGCCATGCCGCAGGACGCCTTTACCCTTCGCCTGAACGCGCTCGAACTGAACGCAGCGCTTTCGGGCGGGCGCATCAACCGCATCAACCAGCCCGCGCGCGAAGAAATTTCCATTGTTATATACACGGGAAAGGGCACCGTTAAACTGCTTTTGAGCGCAAATGCGTCCGACTGCGGCGTTTATTTTTCGCAGGAGGAGCAGGAAAACCCCGCCGTTGCCCCCAACTTCTGCATGCTCCTGCGCAAACACCTGCAGGGGGCGCAGATCGAGGACGTGAGCACGGTGGGCTTTGAGCGCATCCTTGCCTTCCGCCTGCACTGCGTCTCTGATTTTTCCGAATGTGAACGCATTTTATACGCCGAAGTCATGGGAAAATACTCCAATCTGCTGCTCGTGGAGAACGGCATCATTTTAGGCGCACTCAAGACGACTTCCGCCGACGAGAACTGCAGGCGGCTCATCCTGCCCGGCGCAAAGTACGTTCTGCCCGCCCCGCAGGAGAAGGTGGACCCCTCCGACCGCGCGGCGCTCACGGCGCTGTGCGCGCATGCCGAAGGAGACCTTGCGCACTTTCTGTTCACGCGCGTGGCGGGACTTGCCCCCTGCACGGCGGAGGAAATTGCCCGCGCCTTTGCGGGGGGCGATCTGGCGCAGTTCGTGTACGACTACATCTTTTCCGACGAAATATCCCCCTGCGTTGCCGAAAAAAACGGGAACGTCACCGACTTTTTTGCCCGCAGCCATGCGGGTGCGCTGCCCTTTGAAAGTCTTTCCGCCGCGCAGGCGTACTACTACAAAAAGAAGCGCGCCCGCGCCGCGCTCGAAGGCGCGCGCAGGCGGCTGACGGGCGCCGTGACGCAGGCGAAGAAGAAGCAGGAAAAGCGCCTTGCGCAGATCGCCGAAAAGCAGCGCCTTGCCGCGGATGCGGAGACGGTGCGCCTGAAGGGAGAGCTGCTGACGGCAAACCTCTACGCCCTTTCGCGCGGGATGACGGAATGCGAACTTATCAACTACTACGACGAAAAGGGCGGCACGGTGAAGATCGCGCTGGACGCGCGCCTCACCCCCGCCCAGAACGCGCAAGCGTATTTCAAGCGATATCAGAAACTCAAGCGCACGCTGGAAGCGCTTGCCCCGCAGGAGCGGGAGGTACGCGCCGAGCTCGATTACCTTGACAGCGTTCTGCCCTTTCTCGCTTCTGCCGAGACGGAGGAGGACCTGCGGGCGGCAGAAGAGGAACTGCAGGCGGCGGGGCTCATCCGCGCCCCGCAGGAGCGCCCGAAAAAAAAGCACCCCGAAGTCCCCTTCCGCACCTGGGAAAGGGAGGGCTTTACCATCTGTGCCGGACGCAGCAACGTGCAGAACGACGCGCTCGTGCGCCGCAGCGCCCCCGACGATATCTGGCTGCATGCAAGAAATCTGCATTCGGCGCATGTGGTCATCCGCGCGCAGGGAAAAAAGGTGCCCGAGGGCGTGCTCGCCTTTGCGGCGGGCGTCTGCGCGAAGTATTCGGCGGGACGGGGAGATAAGATCCCCGTGGACTGCTGCCCCGTGAAGAACGTGCGAAAGCCCAAGGGGAGCAGGGCGGGCTTTGTGACGTACACGGGTTTTGAGACGGTACTCGGCGATCCCGCCCTTGCCGAAAGATAACGCCCCATCCTCCCTGTCACGCTCCGCGTGACATCCCCCTTAAAGCCCTGCGGGCGTCAAGGGGGGCAGGAGGTTGGCTATCTCAATATATCGTCTCTGTCGACTTATCCCCTGCGAAAATTCCGCTTGGCTTGTCCCTGCTTTCTGCGAAGAACACTGTTGGCTTACCCCCTGCGGGGATCTCCGTTGGCTTGTCCCCCTGCGGGGATCTCCATTGATGACTTGTCCCCCCTTCCTGCGGGAAGGGGGGATAGAGGGGGGATGGGGCGCAAGAAAAACACAGGCACAACAACCCTACCGTCTTGCCTGCGGCAATCCGCCCTCCCTTATACAGGGAAGGCATTGGCTCAAAGGTGACGGATGAGGGCGTTCCTGCCCCTTGACACTTGTTTTCAGGGGGATGTGGATGTCCGAAGGACAGGGAGATAGACATATGCGCGCCGCGGCAAATGCCGCGGCGCGCACTGCTTTGTAAAACGCAATGATTGCGCTTGAAACGAAAAGACCACTGCAATTATTCCGTATCAAACGGGAAATTCACTTCCTGTCCGCCATATTGCAGCGAGAGAGAACAGGGCACGCCCTCCTGCGTCCAGTCGACCTGTACGACGCGTCCTCCGACGACGCTCACGACAAAGGCGGACACCGTTCCTTCGACCGTCGCCTCCCCGCGGTAGACAAGATCTTCCTCGTCATAGGTAAAGCCCGAAAAGGCGGCGGCAAGCGCGTCCGCAAGTGGTTTGACGCCGCTGTCCGAGACATACAGGGACCGATCCTGCGTGCGCGTCTGCTCCCACGCCGCTCCACTGTCAGACTCATAGATATCCCATTTGCCGTCCGCCGTCTTTTGCGCATACAAATTCACGAAAGTTCCATTCGGATTTCCGTTCATATATGCCCTACCGTCTGCCGTGATATAGACGAACTCCTGCGCTGCCCCGCGGATAAAGGTGAGCTGAAAATTGTCACAGGCGTCGAAGTCGAACGCCGCCGCCCACTCCTCCTGCGTGAGGCGCTCGTCGGGCAATTGCACGCTCTGTCCGCCGTAGACAAAGGTGAACTCAAAGGACATGTCATAATTTCCGACCTCGCTATAGAGGCCGACGCTGCGCAGCCGCCCCTGCGCAAAGCGCAGCACGGCGTCCACCGCCTGCCCGTCCATCGTGAGACTCCCCGTATAGCAACCCTGCGCCTCGTCATAGCCGTTTGCAAACGTCTCATACCCTGCGATGACCGGGCCGAGGACATTGGCCACGACGCCGGACACAAATTCCTCATATGCGGAAGTATTTCCGCCGCCCACGATCCAGGGGCCGCCGTCCTGCAGATAGGTCATATACGCATATTCCGACGTTTCGTCCATCTTTTCCGAATAGGCGACGATTTCCCCCGATGCGTATGAAACGAGCCGTTCCCTGCCGTCTGCTGCCGTATATTCGATCAGGTCGAGGTCAAGCCCTTCCGCCTCCGAAATCATATGCGCGATGAGGGAGAAATTATCCAATGTCCCGAAGTCGAACGCCGCCGTCCACTCCTGCGCGGTGACGGGACCATAGGCGGGCGTGACTGTAATTGCACATTCCGCAAAGACGCTGCCGCACGATGCCGTGACCGTCGCACTGCCCTCGGCAAGCGCCGTCACCGTGCCGCCTTCGACTGTTGCGATATCCTCGTCCGAACTGGACCACGTTACCGTCTTGTCCGCGGCGTCCTCGGGAAACACCGTTGCCGTGAGCGTCGTGCTCTCCCCCACCGCGAGCGAGAGCTGCGTCTTATCCAATGTCACGGACTGCGCCGCAATGTCCTCCCCCGATCGCTTCGGCGCACATGCCGCAAAAACGATACAGCCGAGCGCAAGCGAAAAAGCCGTCAGCACTGCCACAAGTTTTTTCATACATCCTCCTTTCGGGCAGCCGTCCGCCACCATACCTCAAACCCATTATACTGTATTTTATTATTTTGTCAAGAGTATCCGGAAAAACCATGCGCCACACACAAAAACGCCCGCCTCGGCAGAGGCGGGCGCACCCGATCGCGCTTGTTGTCTGTTCTGATTTACTTTTTGCAGCATCCCCTGCCCTGCGGATAGAGCGGAAGTTCGAAGAAGCCCGAGCAGACTTCCTGCGAATACTCCTGCGCGGGCGGGATGGCGCAGTAGCCGTAGGCGGGAACGAGCAGTTCCACCTGCATGGCGACTTTGAGGATGCAGGTGACGCAGGCGCTCACCGTAAAGGAACTGTTGCCCTCGTTGAACGTGCCTTCGGGCACGACGCAACTTGCGACCGCCGTCACCGTGAAGGGCATGACGGAAGCGGAAGGCACATACATGAGGACGTCCTCATTGAGCGTGACGGCGGCCGTTGCCCTGCCTTCGGCGCCGTTTGCGTCCGTATAGACGACCTCGACGGGAATAGTGATGGTCGCCTGCACGCGGGCGCAGCAGGAATCGGGCTGGCGCTCTACCGTGACATTCGACACCGTGCCCGTGCCCGAGAGCGAGCGGGCGCTCACGAAGGTGAGCGGATATGTAGGATCGGCGGGCGTAAGGTCGGTGAGCGTCAGGGTATAATTTTCAAGACGGGTCTGGATGATGCCTGCGTCAAAGATCTTTTCCGCCTGGATACACACCTTCTCGCACAGCCCTGCCGTGGGATTCCCCGTGATCGGCCCCGGGCAGTGATCGGAAGAAAAGTTGGAAAAAAACGACATTGGTTACCTCCGTGTAAAAGAACGTATCGCGTTCTACTCCATGCTATGCACGAAGCGCGCAATGTGCCACGTCAGAGCGCCACGATCTGCCCGGGATAGAGGCAGCGCGTCCCGTTCTTTTGCGCAAACGCTTCATCCGAACCGCACAAAAGCGCCCTTGTTTCGCCGCCGCGCACGCGATAGACATTGCACGCGGGCGGGATGAGGAGCAGCGTGCCTGCGGGCGGCTCGGCGCACAGCCCGTTGACGGCGGCAAGCAGACGGGGCGGCACGCCGAACGTGCGGGAGATGACGGCAAGCGTCTGTCCGCGCCGGACGCGATGCAGCGCGGGACGCAGCAAACAAAGTTCCACACGCCAGAATATGCGCTTCCCTCATAAAAATGTGCCTGCCGCGAATATGTATAGGACATGAATATGTACCGCACCGCCGCCGTTGTCACGCTGTTTTCGGCGGCGGAACATTGCCTCGGATTTTTATACCGCATCATCCTGTCGCGCACCATCGGTCCCGAAGGGCTGGGCGTATATCAGGCGGCGTACACCGTGTTCGCCGTCTTTCTCACCGTCTCGGCAAGCGGGCTGCCCGTCACCCTCTCACGCGTCATCTCCCGCCACCGTGCGCACGGGAGCCGCCACCGCGAACAGTCCGCCGTCACGGGCGCCGTGCTTATCTCGCTCGCCTTCAGCGTGCCGATCACCGTCTTGCTCTTTGCGCTGCGCGGACAATTTTCGCAGGTGTTTGCCGATGCACGCTGCGCCGACCTCTTCTATATCCTGCTCGCGGGGCTCTCCTGCACCTCCGTGTACTCGGTCATCCGCGGAAGTTTTTGGGGAAACAAGCGCTTCTTCGCCTATTCCTTCATCGAGCTTGTCGAGGAGATGATCCGTATCGGCGTGGGCGTGGCGCTCCTTCTGTGCGTGACGACGGGCATCTTCGGCGCCAATCTTGCCGCCATTGCCGTGCTCATCTCCTATATCTGCTCCTTTGCCATTGCGCTCGTGTACTTCTTCGTCAAGGGCGGAAAATTCCGCTCGCCCAAAGGAGAGCTGCGCCCCCTGCTTTCCGCCTCCATGCCCGTGACGGCAATGCGCACTTCCTCTTCGCTCATGTCCTCGCTCATTTCCGTGCTCTTTCCCCTGCAGCTGCGTTCGGCGGGATATTCCGCAGCCCGTGCAATGAGCGAATACGGCGTGGTCTACGGCATGGTCATGCCCGTCATGGCCATTCCCTGCGCCTTTATCAGCTCCATCGCGCTGGTGCTGGTGCCCGAACTCTCCGAAAACTTCTACCGCGGCAGAAAAGAGCAGGTGCGCGCGCTTGCGGAGCGGGCGCTCTCCGCCACGCTACTCATCACCTGTGCGCTCGTCCCCTTCTATCTGGTGTGCGGGCAGGATATCGGCGTGATGCTCTATTCCAACGCCGCAAGCGGACGCATGCTCTCGTGGTGCGCCGCCCTGCTTCTGCCGATGGGCGTGACGATGATCGTCTCGAGCATGCTCAACTCGCTCGGCTGCGAAAAACACACGCTGGGCATCTTCCTGGCGGGCTCCGCCGCCATGCTCCTTTGCACCTTCTTTCTTCCGCGCTACCTGGGCGCCGGCGCGCTGCTTGTGGGAACGGCGTGCGACTCGTGTATCACCGCCCTGCTCTCCCTGCTGCTCCTGCGCAAAAAGGCGGGAGCGCTGCGCCTGGGAAAATACCTTGCGCGCCTGGCGGCGGCCCTTGTGCCTGTTGCAGTGCTGGGAGCGCTTGTGCACGCTCTGCTCATGCGCGTCATGAGCTATTTCCCGGCGCTCGCCGTCACCATGCTCGTGATGCTCGCGAGCGAGGCCGCCATGCTCTCCTTCTTCCGTCTGATCGACCTGAAAGCCCTTCTCACACGCTTTTTCGGGAAAAAACGCAAAAAAATCGCCGCATAGTCTTGAAATCGCGCCTCAAGTGTGGTACAATGAAAAAAATTTGGTTTGGCGGAGGAACTACTCAACTATGAAACTGACCGAAGAACAGCGCAAAGCATGGCGCGTGCGCGTGGACTACACGAACATGACGGACAAATACCTGGGCGAGCGGGGCATCTCGGTAAAAACGCTCGACGCGCACAAGAAACTAGCCAGAGCGGCGCACGCCTATGTGGCGGAAAACCGCGGCAAGGACGAACTGTTCATGGGCTGGACAGAGCTGCCCTACAATCAGGACGCCATCGTCGCCGATATTCTGGAAACGGCAAAGCTCGTGCGCAAAAAATTCGACTACTTCGTCGTGCTGGGCATCGGCGGCTCGGCGCTCGGTCCCACAATGGCGTTCAACGCGCTGTGCCACCTGCATTACAACGACCTGCCCAAGAGCAAGCGCAAGGGGCCCAAATTCTTTGTGGAAGACAACGTCGATCCCGTGCGCATGAAGGAGCTTCTGGACGTCATCGACGTGACCAAAACGTGCTTCAACGTCATCTCCAAATCGGGCGCCACGAGCGAGACGATGGCGCAGTATCTGATCGTCTCCGACCTTCTGACGAAGGCTGGCGTGAACATCCGCGACAACGTCATCTTCACGACGGACGCGGCAAAGGGCAATCTTGTGAAGATCTCCGCCGCGCTGGGCGGCGTGAAGAGCTATGTCCTGCCCGACGGCGTGGGCGGAAGATTTTCCGAACTCTGCCCCGTGGGACTTCTGCCCGCGGCAGTGCTGGGCATCGATATCAAGGCGATGCTCAAGGGCGCGGCGTATATGGACAAACTGTGCAGGACGGCGGATCTGAAGAAAAACCCCGCCCTGCTGTGCGCCACCCTGCAATATATCGCCATGAACGACGGCAAGAATATCGGCGTGCTCATGCCCTATTCGGACAATCTGCGCTATGTCTCCGACTGGTACGCGCAGCTCTGGGCGGAGTCGCTGGGCAAGAACGAGACGCTGGACGGCAAGCCCTGCAATGTGGGGCAGACGCCCGTCAAAGCGCTGGGCGTGACCGACCAGCACTCGCAGGTACAGCTCTATACCGAGGGCCCCTACGATAAAGTGGTCACTTTCCTTTCCGTGGGCAGCTACAAGGAAAAGACCCCCATCCCCCACGGCTGCGAGGACATTCCCGACGTCGCCTTCCTGGGCGGGCACACGATGGAGGAGCTCATCCAGGCGGAGAACAAGGCGACGGCGCACGCGCTGACGATGGCGGGAAGGCTCAACTACACCATCCACCTGCCCGAAGTCAACGCATTCACGCTGGGCGAACTGCTCTTCCTGTTCGAACTGCAGACGGCGTACGCGGGCGCCATGTTCAACATCAACACCTTCAACCAACCCGGCGTGGAAGCGGGCAAGAAAGCGACGTTCGCCCTTCTGGGCAAGCCCGGCTATGCCGAAAAGAAGGCGGAACTGGACGCCGCCGCTCCCGACGAGAACTATATCGTGTAACGCCCTGTACGGGAAGCATGGCAGGCGATACGGCGCGCGCCGCCCGTTCGGGCGGCGCGCCTTCTGTTTGCGAAAAAAACTTCTTCCGAAAAGGATACGTCTATGGGATTTTTCAAAAAGCTGTTCGGAAAAAAGTCGGGCGGCGGCGAGGACGACAAATGGAACGCCATGTGGGCGCGCTGGGAGGAAGGCGGGATCCCCTCGCCCTACAACGAGCTGCTCACCTACGACGACGAGATGCAGAGCGGCGGACATCTGCAGTTCTTTCTCAACCGCACGCTGCGCCATGAGAATATCTTTGCCGTGATGGCGGCGCTGCGCGAGGTGCTCCCCGCCGGCCACGCCGACAACGTTGCGCAGGCATACCGCCAATTCTGCATGCTGGACATCGACACCGAGCGGGACGGCGATATCATGCAGGCGCTCGACGACGATCCCCTTGCCGTGTTCGACGCGTGGTACTCGCAGCACGAAGAAGAACTTCTGGACGTGTTGGAAGCATACGCAAATTCCCTGTAATTTTTCGCAAAAATGCAAAAAAGGCTGCAACGTGCAGCCTTTTTTCGTTCTGTTTACAAGGCGGCGCTACTCGCGCTCTACCGTGACGACGGGCTCGTAGTCGCCCAAAATGCGCACGGCGCGGGCGAGCGTATTTTCGATCTCCTCATCGCGCACGGGACAATCAAAGGGAACGCCCACCTCGAATACCGCCTTTTTGGTCGCGCCGCGCACCAGGCGGAAATCGTGGATATTCATGCCCTCGACGCTTCCCTCCACGGCGGCGCGCAGGCGTACCTCCAGGTCTTTCGCCTCCTCATCGCCGAGCACCACGGGGTCAAGGTGCAGCGTCATGACCACGCCCGTCTTTTCCAGCACTTCCCGCTCCAGACCGTCCAGCACGGCATGAGAGGTGAGCGCGGGCAGCCGCGCGTCCATTTCTGCATGCGCCGTGGCGAACGTCACCCCCTTTCCGTACCCGTACACGCGCAGGTCGTGCACGCCGAGCACGCCCTCGCCCGCAGCGAGAATGGCGTGCAGCTGTTCCACGAGCGCCTTATCGGGCGCCTGCCCCAGCAGTTTGGAGCCCGCCTCAAGCAGCAGTTTCACGCCCTGCCAGCCGATGAAGAGCGCAACGAGAATACCCACCCAGCCATCGGCGGCAACGCCCGCGTACTGCGAAAGCAGGGCGCCCGCAAGCACGGCGAGCGTGGCGACGCAGTCGCACGCGGAATCGGTGGCGGCGGCGCGCAGCGTATCCGAATCGGTGCGCGCCGCGACCATGCGGTAGCCCAGGAACATGCCCGCCTTGACCAGAACGGAGACGCCCAGTACAACGTACACCCACCAGACGGCATTGCTCTGCGTGCCCGCGATCACCTTGTCGAGGGACTCCCGCGCAAATTCCACAGCAAGCACAAGCACAAGAAAGGCGATGCACATGGAAGCGACATACTCCGCCCGGCGGTGACCGTAGGGGTGCTCCCTGTCGGCGGGCTTACCCGCGACCCGGAAGGAGATGAGCGCGACGACGCTTGAAGCGCAGTCGCTCAGATTGTT